>ADBE01000126.1 GCA_000176735.1 Neisseria polysaccharea ATCC 43768
GGACATCCCTGTTGTCTTCCTCATCTCAGGGCGAAAGCTCTCAGGTTTTCCCCATTGATGATGATATTAGCTGTGGGCTTTTCATAAATGGCTTTTATGATGTTTAAGTATGTTCCTTCTATCCCGACTTTCTCGAGGGTTTTTATTAAGAAAGTGCTGAATTTTGTCAAGGGCCTTTTCTGCATCGATTGACAGGATCATATGGTTCTTCTCTTTTTTTTAATTAATGTGATGTATCACGTTGATTGATTTGCGAATGTTGAACCAGCCCTGCATCCCAGGAATGAATCCCACTTGATCGTGGTGAATAATTCTTTTTATATGCCGTTGAATTCGATTTGCTAGTATCTTATTGAGAATTTTTGCATCCATATTCATCAGGGATATTGGCCTGTAGTTCTCTTTTACTGGGTCTTTGTCTGGTTTAGGAATCAAAGTAATACTGGCTTCATAGAATGAGTCTGGAAGTTTTCCTTCCCTTTCTATTTCTTGGAATAGCTTGAGAAGGATAGGTATTATCTCTGCTTTAAACGTCTGGTAGAACTCCCCTGGGAAGCCATCTGGTCCTGGACTCTTATTTGTTGGGAGATTTTTTGATAACCGATTCAATTTCTTCGCTGGTTATGGGTCTGTTCAAGCTTTCTATTTCCTCCTGGTTG
>ADBE01000125.1 GCA_000176735.1 Neisseria polysaccharea ATCC 43768
AGTGTGGTTTTGATTTGTATTTCCCTGATAAGGAGCGACGCTGAACATCTCTTCATGTGCCTGTTGGCCATCCGGATGTCTTCTTTAGAGAAGTGTCTATTCATGTTTTCTGCCCATTTTCTTCACTGGGTTATTTGTTTTTTTGGGTGTGGAGTTTTGGTGAGCTCTTTATAGATTTTTGGATACTAGCCCTTTGTCCGATATGTCATTTGCGAATATCTTTTCCCATTCCGTTGGTTGCCTTTTAGTTTTGTTGGTTGTTTCCTTTGCTGTGCAGAAGCTTTTTATCTTCATAAGGTCCCAGTAATTCACTTTTGCTTTTAGTTCCCTTGCCTTTGGGGATGTGTCGAGTAAGAGATTGCTACGGCTGAGGTCAGAGAGGTCTTTTCCTGCTTTCTCCTCTAAGGTTTTGATGGTTTCCTGTCTCACATTCAGGTCCTTTATCCATTTTGAGTTTATTTTTGTGAATGGTGTGAGAAAGTGGTCTAGTTTCAACCTTCTGCATGTTGCTGTCCAGTTCTCCCAGCACCATTTGTTAAAGAGGCTGTCTTT
>ADBE01000124.1 GCA_000176735.1 Neisseria polysaccharea ATCC 43768
CGCCTTGCCGTACATTTGTACTGTCTGCGGCTCGCGCCTTGTCCTGATTTAAATTTAATCCACTATATCAGTATTTTTTATACGCCAACAGAAAAGAATACGATGAACTGTTGGTTAGATTTGTATTGATTAATCAGTATATTTTTTATGCCGGGGTATTTTTCCTTATCGGTATCCCTTCTTTTATGAGGATGCCTGCCGCTCATATAAAGAACGGGGAAGACCCGATGGGAAAATATGGTACAGCCCTCGATATCGCACAATATGTCAACTTAAAGAGTTAGTATCTACCATGAATATATTCTTTAACTAATTTCTAAGCTTGAAATTATGAGACCATATGCTACTACCATTTATCAACTTTTTATTTTGTTTATTGGGAGTGTTTTTACTATGACCTCATGTGAACCTGTTAATGAAGAGACAGATCAAAAAGCAGTAAGTGCGCAACAGGCTAAAGAACAAACCAGTTTCAACAATCCCGAGCCAATGACAGGATTTGAACATACGGTTACATTTGATTTTCAGGGCACCAAAATGGTTATCCCTTATGGCTATCTTGCACGGTATACGCAAGACAATGCCACAAAATGGCTTTCCGACACGCCTGGGCAGGATGCTTACTCCATTAATTTGATAGAGATTAGCGTCTATTACAAAAAAACCGACCAAGGCTGGGTGCTCGAACCATACAACCAGCAGAACAAAGCGCACTTTATCCAATTTCTACGCGACGGTTTGGATAGCGTGGACGATATTGTTATCCGAAAAGATGAGTGTAGTTTAAGCACGACTATGGGAGAAAGATTGCTTACTTACGGGGTTAAAAAAATGCCATCTGCCTATCCTGAATACGAGGCTTATGAAGATAAAAGACATATTCCTGAAAATCCATATTTTCATAAATTTTACTATATTAAAAAAGGAGAAAATCCGGCGATTATTACTCATCGGAATAATCGAATAAACCAAACTGAAGAAGATAATTACAGCACTAGCGTAGGTTCCTGTATTAACGGTTTCCCGGTACGGTATTACCCGTTTATTCGGGAAAAGCAGCAGCTCACACAGCAGGAGTTGGTAGGTTATCACCAACAAGTAGAGCAATTGGTACAGAGTTTTGTAAACAATTCAAATAAGAAATAATTTAAAGGATCTTATTATGAATGAGAGTGAAGTTGTTTTAACACCAGAACAAATCCAAACCTTGCGTGGTTATGCTTCCCGTGGCGATACTTATGGCGGTTGGCGTTATTTGGCTAATTTGGGTGACCGTTATGCGGATAATGCTGCCGCAATTGTCAGTAAGGATACAAACTTAAATGGTTTGAATTTATGGATGAAAAAAGGTGTGGAAAACCTATGAGATGATACGGTCGGTAAAAAAACCCGTTTAATGTGTATTTCCGTTTTTTAGATTGTGGTTTTCAATTTGTAGCGAATCGGATTCGGCATATACGGCATTGCAAAAAGCGTTTGACTCTCCAATGCCGTCTGAAAACCGGTTTCAGACGGCATTTGCGTTCAGTAAGAAAGGTCGCGCTTGTCGCCCGAACGTCTCGCCGCAGCCTCTGTATAACGGTGCACCTCTTTTTCCAAATTTTCCAAGTTCAAAGGAAAATCAGGCAGTCTGTCTCCCTGTTTCTCTTCGCGGATAATCCGCCCGCCATCCAAATACCACGTCTGTTGCGCATGATAGGTCTGCATATCCGCCGTTACGCCATCCGCTTTCAATGCTACCGTCGAAGATTGTGCAATAAAAAGATTTCCATTTTTCAAATAATATTCGAAACTCTGGCGTTTTTTCCCATTGTCGAAACTCCAATAGACTTTCTGCGGCAAACCGTCCGCATCATAGCCGACCACAAGACTGTTTGCCTTCATCCCCCGGGGCATCAATTCCCGCATATTCTGATAAAACACATAATCGCGCGAGTCCGATGCAATCCGGTTGCTCTCTTCGCGGAAGTCCCAAACCTTCTGCTCATCATTCGCGACATCCCGGTATTTCGCCAAATATACCTGGGCCATCTGATAACACCCGAGGCAATGCTCATAAACATCTTCCCCGATTTTCCCGCGCCCCGACGCATCAAATACCGAACCGTCCGGTTGCCAAACAACCCGATATTCTCCTGTCGTTTCATAATTTTCCCCGTGAACCGTTCCGCCGTACACATTTACAGAAAACGGACGATCGTTCCGATACAGATATTCGGCATTAACAAACGCTTCCGGCGAGCGTTGCAAAAGCGAAACCGCAACCAAACCGCCCTCGCCGATATAGTAATCCAGCCAAACCTCTTCCCCATGTTCCTGCTCCGTTACGTGAAACCATTTCGCCTTTTCTTTCAAACGACTGAGCCGGATAGCGAGCGCGAGATAATCCTTCTCCGACTGCAACGGACCGTCATCCACAGTTTCGGCAAGACTTTCCTCCGTCCTCATCGATTCCTTCACGATGACGACCGCCCTGTCGGCATTTCGGAACAGGCGGGCAAGTTTCGCCACAAAAGCATTCGGATTTTCAGGTATTTCAGTTGCCGTATCGCTCAAAAACCAACGCGGATTAATCTCATAGGCAATACCCTTCCCCAGCCAAAAGGCAAATACAAGTGCAAAAAATGACAACAATACCGGTTTGAATTTTTTAAACATATTTATTTTCCGTTTAACAGGATATATCGATTATATCAGACGAGCTTTAATTGTTTGATTTTTAATCTAATCTACGGTTGCTGCCGTACTTTTTCGGAAACAAATTGGGTAAAACTAAAAATATCCTTAACGATTTATTTTTCATAGGTTGTCGCCCCCTCCAAATTGCGTGCCAACAACTTCGGCAAAATCAAGCCGGCAAGCCCCTGCATCCTGTGCTAATCGGAGAAAATGCCGTCTGAAAGCCGAATACCGCTTCAGACGGCATTTGCCAGATTTGACCTTGCCGGTGCTTACGGACGCTTTTTAAATATAAAGAAGGAAATATCGTCTAACGCATCTTCGGCAAAACCTTGAAAATCCGGATTACCTTGTTTTGAGCGCAATAAAGCAATCACTTTATCGCAATCGCCGATATTTTCATGCATCCTGGCAAGATGTCCAAAACAGGTTAATGACAATCTGGCAATATCCAAGTCTTTATGCTTCGACAACTCCGTCAATTTCTCAGAAATCCAAGGGATTTCATCCTCCTCCGAGCTGAAGGTCATACCGAGCATACCGTCAATAACACTCTGTTTATTTTCAGAATAAATCATCTTTTCTACTTGTTCCTTATCAGCCATCATTTTTTGTCCATTTAATTAGTCGTTTGTATTAAATTGCCATTATTTATTTTCCAATTTACTTTATAACTATCTTCATAATAATCTAATTCAAAAAAACCTGATATTTCAATATCCCATTCCATTATTGTTTTAATACATTTTTCAAAATAAATAATGAAATAAGATTTTACGCATGCACCAAAAAAATATAGCTGCTCCAATTAAAACTATTTGTCGGGAAAACCCACCCACTTTTATATATTTTTGCAGATTCTTTCTCTTCGATATTGAAGGGACAATTATTCCAAAAATTATTAATGTTTTCTTGGATGATTTTTATATCATCGTCAGAGCATTCAATCCATCCTTTTATAGAAACATATGATGCCATGTTTAATCTCCTAAACCTGTTTTAACAATGCCGCCTTTTGATTCAATATATGACTTAACTTGTGAATGAACACCGTGCCTGTTCCGTACAGCAAGCACAGGTTGGATTAAGATTCGACAATCTGTTTGGATTGACAGAAAGGTCGTCTGAAAAATCGATTACGGTTTCAGACGACCTTTTGTTGTTGAGTTCTCAACCCAACCTATGCCTGCCATTAATGTTATTCATCGTAGTAAGGTTCTGTTGAATAATTGTCTTTGCCTCCGGCAATGATAGTAACAATTTTCCCTTTTGCTTCCCAAGCTTGTACTCCTATTTCATCAAACTCATAGACATATGTCGGATAAGATTCATTTGATAAATAATATTTATCAACACCGTATGATTTAGGGTGATGGAAAAGCTGTTTAAAATCTTCAAAATTCAGACCTATTATATTAACGCCCATAAAATATAGCTCCTGATAACAAAATATCGAAATAATTTTGTTTTTTTTGACGGAAATGAGTAAATTTGAGTCGGGAGATTCATAATATTCTGTTCTAAACTCATCAGGAGGTTCATACATAAAAGTTTCCAGTATGTTTTTGTACTGTGTTATATCCGCACCAAAACGGAATATTCCTACAGAAGTAAAAGGTAAAAATTCGGGAGTTTTAACGACCGCGTCGACCATGCTCTTCTCCTTTTGCTTTTCGATTGGCATTTTTTGCAATATTTCTGATTGTTTTCTCAATCTTTAAGCGTTCATTTTTGTGCATTCCGGGAATAATTTTATTTTTTAATTCAGCAATTCTTGATTCCGCTGATATTTGACTTCGACCGCCGTCTCCATGTTTTTCATTCTTGGAGCTTCCTGTTCTTTTAGGCGGACAAGAATTATGAACCCAAACCCCTTCCGTCTCCGCCTGATTGCCCTTG
>ADBE01000123.1 GCA_000176735.1 Neisseria polysaccharea ATCC 43768
GCGGACGGTAATGGTGTAAATATCGCCGCCGCCCTGTGTCTGCAAATAGTCGGAAAGCCGTTCACGCTTAACCTTGCCTGATAGGATGTCTATACCGTACTGCCCCAATCTTGCCCAGCACTGCCCTGTTACGATTTCGCCTTTGGGGATGGCGGCGGTTTTGGTTCGCCGTGTGTTAGCGTCCTGCCAGCGTATTACGCGGTAATATGCGCCGTCGTTGTCCGTGCCCCTGCCTATGATGTCGATGGGGGATGACAGTTTTACCGGCGTGGCTTCCTGCGTGTTGCCCTCCCTGTCGGTCTTAACGCCGATATACCACACGCCCGAACTGTCCACGTCGTAGCGCGGCTGTGCAAACGGCGCGGCAAATTCCGACATATCGCCCAATGGGGCGGTTTCTTCTGTGAACTTCGGCTTTACTTCTTTACACATAGTGTTAAAATCTCCTGTATGGGTTTGGTTGCCTTTCGCGGTTTTCCGCGTTTGGTTTCCGCTTGATAAATAATCCATTGCCGCCTACAAATGCCGCCTGTTTTTCAGACGGCGTTTTTTACGCCTTGCCGCTGCGTTTGCGGTCGTTCAATTCGTCCAGCGCGTCATAGCCTGCCGTGCCGCTTATCCAGTATCGGACGGCTATCCCGCCGCTTTGGGCGCGTTTTGCCAGGCTTAATGCCGCCGTTTCCCCTACGGGGCGCGGTGCGTCGTGGTCTGCGATAACGGCAAGCTCTTTAATGCCGTCTGAAAGCTCCAGCCGCTTCATGCCGTTTGCGCTTAGGGCGGCGCATAAGCCCCAATCATGGGCGTTGAACAGTTCACGCGCGGCTAAGGCGGTCTCTATGCCCTCCGCTACCATCAGCCGCCCGTTTTCAGGAACGGGGAACAGGTAAACCGCCCCGCCCGTCATCGCGCCCTGTTTGCGGCTTCGCATTTTCTTGGCGGGCAAATCTTCGCCCGTTTTGGGGTGCTTAATCCGCGCTTTGGCAAAGCCGCCGCCCCGTTGTGCTTCCAGATAGGTAATGTGCAAACCGCAAACAGTGCTGCCGCGTGTGGAAGCCGCTATTGCCGCGTGGAAACGTCCGATGAACAGCGGTTTGCCGTCCTCCCCCTGCGTCCAATATTCCATGCCTGCGTGATGGCGGATGTTTTCGGGAAGGTATGCCGCGTTTAAGCCGCGTGATTCCCAATACTGGACAACGGGGCAATCGGGCGTTAACGGCTCTGCTTCGTCCCACAATGCGGCAAGTTTGCCGATATGGTCTTTTTCGGGGCGTGGTTGAGGCTGTGGGCGCGTTGTCGGTATCGGTAAGGGGGTTGCATTGTCCATGCCTAAAATGCCCGCAACCTGCTTTAATGCCGTCTGAAAATCGCAGCCTAGAAAGTGCATAACCAAGCCGAAACCGTCGCCTGCGCCGTTCTCCCAATGGGTGCAAATGAATGTGCCTTTGCCGTCCTTGTCGTCGTATCTGAAGCGGTCTTCGCCTCCACACGCGGGGCAGGGCTGGTGTTTGTTGCGTAAAAACTTAGGGTCTATGCCGATGGCGGCGTGTATCTCCTGCCAGCGGTAACGCGCGGCGGCTTTGATATCTTGGTAAGTCGGTTTCATTTTTCCGCCTCCCCGTATCTGTCCATTGCTTCGCGCGTAATGGCGGCAACGGCGTTAATTGCGGCTTTTCGGCTTACGCCGTCGTTTACCAACAGCAGCAGGGCGGTTAATGTATCTGCCGCCGCGTTTGCCTTTTCCCTGCTGTTTAACTGGTTTGCCAGCTTCTCCGTGATGGTTTTCATTTTTCCGCCTCCTCCGATACAGGCTCTAACACAACACCAGCCATCGGGTCGGTCTCCCATATCGCGGGCGTTTGTGGCTGCGTCTCAACGGCGGGCGGAATATCCGCCGCGTGGTTTTCGGGGGCGTG
>ADBE01000122.1 GCA_000176735.1 Neisseria polysaccharea ATCC 43768
AAAAGTAAGAGAGGAAGCCATCAAAATCCTCAAGGAGAAAGCAGGCAAAAACCTCTTTAACCTCGGCCGCAGCAACTTCTTACTCAACACATCTCCAGAGGCAAGGGAAACAAAACAAAAATGAACTATTGGGACCTCACCAAGATAAAAAGCTTCTGCACTGCAAAGGAAACAATCAACGAAACTAAAAGGCAACCAACAGAATGGGAGAAGATATTTGCAAATGACATATCAGATAAAGGGTTAGTATCCAAAATCTATAAAGAACTTATCAAACTCAACACCCAAAAAACAAATAATCCAGTGAAGAAATGGGCAAAAGACATGAATAGACACTTCTCCAAAGGAGACATCCAGATGGCCAACCGACACATGAGAACATGCTCCACATCACTCATTATCAGGGAAATACAAATCAAATCCACAACGAGATACCACCTCACACCTGTCAGAATGGCTAACATGAACAACTCAGGCAACAGATGCTGGTGAGGATGCGGAGAAAGGGGATCTCTT
>ADBE01000121.1 GCA_000176735.1 Neisseria polysaccharea ATCC 43768
CCGAAACCTAAGCCTGCCTCGATCCCTAATCCTGCATTTGAGCCGCCTTCTGGCATGGGCCCTCACTTCAGCCCTCGAGGGAGATCACGAGACCGGAGTCGCTTCGGCCCTGGCGACGTCCCTGGCCCGAACCCTAACCCTAGCTAAGGCTCTCCCCTCATGGGGACCCAATTCCAACGTCTGACAGCATCACGCGCCTGGGGTCCAGAAGCGGTGCAGGCTGACTCGGCAAGGCACCTGGAAGCTCACCATGTCGTTTCCCAGGCCCGGCTGCAGCTCCCGAGAGGATTGCGGAGGCCTCCTCGACCGCGGGAGGAACAACATGTGTGGCCGTGGCAGCCAAAGAGGGATCCTGACCGGCACCGTCCCTTGTGCCCTCAACTCAGCCCTTCGGGGAGACCACTGCCCTGCTGTGGGTTCGGCGCCTGGAACCTCCTGGGACCTAACCCTAACCCTAACCCTACCCCGAACCGGGACCCTCCCCCGAAACCTAAGCCTGCCTCGATCCCTAATCCTGCATTTGAGCCGCCTTCTGGCATGGGCCCTCACTTCAGCCCTCGAGGGAGATCACGAGACCGGAGTCGCTTCGGCCCTGGCGACGTCCCTGGCCCGAACCCTAACCCTAGCTAAGGCTCTCCCCTCATGGGGACCCAATTCCAACGTCTGACAGCATCACGCGCCTGGGGTCCAGAAGCGGTGCAGGCTGACTCGGCAAGGCACCTGGAAGCTCACCATGTCGTTTCCCAGGCCCGGCTGCAGCTCCCGAGAGGATTGCGGAGGCCTCCTCGACCGCGGGAGGAACAACATGTGTGGCCGTGGCAGCCAAAGAGGGATCCTGACCGGCACCGTCCCTTGTGCCCTCAACTCAGCCCTTCGGGGAGACCACTGCCCTGCTGTGGGTTCGGCGCCTG
>ADBE01000120.1 GCA_000176735.1 Neisseria polysaccharea ATCC 43768
AATTCGATTTGCTAGTGTCTTCTTGAGAATTTTTGCATCCATATTCATCAGGGATATTGGCCTGTAGTTCTTTTTTACTGGGTCTCTGTCTGGTTTAGGAATCAAAGTAATACTGGCTTCATAGAATAAGTCTGGAAGTTTTCCTTCCCTTTCTATTTCTTGGAATAGCTTGAGAAGGATAGGTATTATCTCTGCTTTAAACGTCTGGTAGAACTCCCCTGGGAAGCCATCTGGTCCTGGACTCTTATTTGTTGGGAGATTTTTGATAACCGATTTCAATTTCTTCACTACTTATGGGTCTGTTCAAATTTTCTATTTCTTCCCATTTGAGTTTTGGTAGTGTGTGGGTGTCTAGGAATTTGTCCCTTTCTTTCAGGTTGTCCAGTTTTGTTGGCATATAATTTTTTCATAGTATTCTCTGATAATTGCTTGTATTTCTGAGGGATTAGTTGTGATAAACCATTTTCATTTGTGATTTTATCAATTTGGGTCCTTTCTCTTTTCTTTTTGAGAAGTCTAGCTAGGGGTTTATCAATTTTGTTTATTTTTTCAAAAAGCCAGGTCTTAGTTTCATTGATCTGTTCTACTTTGTTGTTGCTGCTGCTGTTTTTTTGTTTGTTTTTGGATTCTATATTGTTTATTTCTCCTCTGATCTTTATTATTTCTCTTCT
>ADBE01000119.1 GCA_000176735.1 Neisseria polysaccharea ATCC 43768
AGATAGAGAGAGTGAGCAGGGGAGGGGCAGAGGGAGGAAGACAGAATCCCAAGCAGGCTCCATGTTGTCAGCGCAGAGCCCGACACCGGGCTCGAAGCCACAAACCGTGAGATCGAAACCGTGAGATCGTGACCGGAGCCAAAATCAAGAGTCAGCCGCTTAACCACCTGAGCCACACAGGTGCCCCTAGAGTTCATCCATTTAAAGTGTACAATCCAGGGGCACCTGGGTGGCTCAGTCGGTTAAGCGTCCGACTTTCGGCTCAGGTCATGATCTCACGGTCCTGTGAGTTCGAGCCCTGCATCGGGCTCTGTGCTGACAGCTCAGAGCCTGGAGCCTGCTTCAGATTCTGTGTCTCCCTCTCTCTCTGCCCCTCCCCACTCACACTCTGTCTCTCTCTGTCTCAAAAATAAATAAACATTAAAAAATAATAATAATACAAAAGAACTCAGATAAACATCTATAAAGGACTTCTCAAAGAATAGAAGAAGACCACTAACCTTAGAATAAGATTAAGTAGAATAAAACTGTTAAGATTAGAACAAAATTAAGTAGCCACCATCCACCTTCGCCAGTCAAATCCGTCTGGTAAATCCACTTACATTAAGTCATGGGGTGCTTAAAATCCAGGTGACATTTATTTCTGTTCCCTAACTTTTTTATTTTGAAAACTTTTAAACAGAAAAGTTAAAGAACTAGTACAATGGATACTTCTAGAAATTATTAAGTTGCTTTCTCTCCATGTATGACCTATGCACACATCCATACTGTGTGTATATCACA
>ADBE01000118.1 GCA_000176735.1 Neisseria polysaccharea ATCC 43768
AAAATGACAAATCAGGAGACTCTAGATGCTGGAGAGGATGTGGAGAAATGGGAACCCTCTTGCACTGTTGGTGGGAATGCAAATTGGTGCAGCCACTCTGGAAAGCAGTGTGGAGGTTCCTCAGAAAATTAAAAATAGACCCACCCTATGACCCAGCAATAGCACTGCTAGGAATTTATCCAAGGGATACAGGAGTACTGATGCATAGGGGCACTTGTACCCCAATGTTTATAGCAGCACTCTCAACAATAGCCAAATTATGGAAAGAGCCTAAATGTCCATCAACTGATGAATGGATAAAGAAATTGTGGTTTATATACACAATGGAATACTACGTGGCAATGAGAAAAAATGAAATATGGCCTTTTGTAGCAACGTGGATGGAACTGGAGAGTGTGATGCTAAGTGAAATAAGTCATACAGAGAAAGACAGATACCATATGGTTTTCACTCTTATGTGGATCCTGAGAAACTTAACAGGAACCCATGGGGGAGGGGAAGGAAAAAAAAAACAGGTTAGAGTGGGAGAGAGCCAAAGCATAAGAGACTCTTAAAAACTGAGAACAAACTGAGGGTTGATGGGGGGTGGGAGGGAGGGGAGGGTGGGTGATGGGTATTGAGGAGGGCACCTTTTGGGATGAGCACTGGGTGTTGTATGGAAACCAATTTGACAATAAATTTCATATATTGAAAAAAAAATCACCTTTTTGCACCAAAGAAGTCTTCAAGAATTCTTTCTTGGCTTTCAGCTCTGAGCCCCACCATTACCCCAAAACCTCATCAGAATGACTGTAGTTTTAAGCCATTGAGTTTTTGGGATTGTTTGCTGGTAAGGCAGAATCCTATTCATATATCAAGTCAAATGTCTACACTAATCTGGAATCTTTATCAATGCCTCACACTAAATCTGTTATACATT
>ADBE01000117.1 GCA_000176735.1 Neisseria polysaccharea ATCC 43768
GGAGTTAGCTTGAGTTAGTCTGTTTCATCCAGATGTCCAGCATCCTCCCTAACACTGTTTCTTTTCCCTTGTACCTTATTCCTAGTTACTCCAGAGTCTGTCCCTCATGTGAGCTGTGAGCCAAAGATGATGCTAATCATAGTTCCTAAACATTAGATTGGTAGGAATATGTGTTTAAATAAGGGAAAAAGAAAACTTCGAGCTTAAAAGTAAAATGAACCAGTGCTGTTAGCTTCTAGAGTCCTTGAAAATAATTAAAAGTTTATTCTGAATTCCTCCAATATCTTCCTCTACTTTGTTAACTTTCTCTGCTTACAAACCTGTTTCTCTTTCAAGATCAGAATTCAATATCAAAAAATAAAGTATTGGGGCGCCTGGGTGGCACAGTCGGTTAAGCGTCCGACTTCAGCCAGGTCACGATCTCGCGGTCCGTGAGTTCGAGCCCCGCGTCAGGCTCTGGGCTGATGGCTCAGAGCCTGGAGCCTGTTTCTGATTCTGTGTCTCCCTCTCTCTCTGACCCCTCCCCCATTCATGCTCTGTCTCTCTGTGTCTCAAAAAT
>ADBE01000116.1 GCA_000176735.1 Neisseria polysaccharea ATCC 43768
ACCAGTGAGGGCTTTAACTTCTCAGGTCTGCTTCCAAGGAAGGCTCACCACTGAAGTCCATTACCACAGTACCAGTCATGAGGCCACCACTGTCCTTTTAAAAAGAAGAGATTTTTTTTCCTTTCGTCAAAGTAGCATTTAAAAATAAAATTAAAAGTGTGATGCATTAAAATATGAAGTGAGGGGCGCCTGGGTGGCGCAGTCGGTTAAGCGTCCGACTTCAGCCAGGTCACGATCTCGCGGTCCGTGAGTTCGAGCCCCGCGTCGGGCTCTGGGCTGATGGCTCAGAGCCTGGAGCCTGTTTCCGATTCTGTGTCTCCCTCTCTCTCTGCCCCTCCCCGTTCATGCTCTGTCTCTCTCTGTCCCAAAAATAAATAAACGTTGAAAAAAAAGAAAAAAAAAATTGAAAAAAAAGGGTGGTCCATGAAACAAAAAAGTGGCTTGTTCAGCCTTGAAAGTCAAACAATTGTACAAGTGCTTTTTCTAGAGACACTCATTGTACTTTGGTGTACAAAAAGCACTTTATTGTGTACTTCCCAGTTTACCTACATGAACTGTACCCAGAAATCTAGATGTAAGA
>ADBE01000115.1 GCA_000176735.1 Neisseria polysaccharea ATCC 43768
TAAGATAAAATCATGAATGAAAATGGAATTATTACATTCCACAGCTAACATCATCCTCAGTGGGGAAAAACTAGAGAGCTTTTTCCCTGAGATCAGGAACATGACAGGGATGCCCACTCTCACCGCTGTTGTTTTAACATAGTGTTGGAAGTTCTAGCATCAGTAATCAGACATCAAAAGGAAATCAAAGGCATCAAAATTGGCAAAGATGAAGTCAAGCTTTCACTTTTTTACAGATGACATGATATTATACATGGAAAATCCAACAGACTCCACCAAAAGTCTGCTAGAACTGATACATGAATTCAGCAAAGTTGCAGGATACAAAATCAATGTACAGAAATCAGTTGCATTCTTATACACTGATAATGAAGCAACAGAAAGACAAATAAAGAAACTGATCCCATTCACAATTGCACCAAGAAGCATAAAATACCTAGGAATAAATCTAACCAAAGATGTAAAGGATCTGTATGCTGACAACTATAGAAAGCTTATGAAAGGAAATTGAATAAGATTTTAAAAGAAATGGAAAGACATTCCCTGCTCATGGATTGGAAAAAATAAATATTGTACAAAATGTCAAATACTACCCAAAG
>ADBE01000114.1 GCA_000176735.1 Neisseria polysaccharea ATCC 43768
AATTAAAGGCAAAAATTAATTACTGGGACCTCATGAAGATAAAAAGCTTCTGCACAGCAAAGGAAGCAACCAACAAAACTAAAAGGCAACCAACGGAATGGGAAAAGATATTTGCAAATGACATATTGGACAAAGGGCTAGTATCCAAAATCTATAAAGAGCTCACCAAACTCCACACCCGAAAAACAAATAACCCAGTGAAGAAATGGGCAGAAAACATGAATAGACACTTCTCTAAAGAAGACATCCGGATGGCCAACAGGCACATGAAAAGATGTTCAACGTCGCTCCTCATCAGGGAAATAGAAATCAAAACCGCACTCAGATATCACCTCATGCCAGCCAGAGTGGCCAAATGAACAAATCAGGAGACTATAGATGCTGGAGAGGATGTGGAGAAACGGGAACCCTCTTGCACTGTTGGTGGGAATGCAAATTGGTGCAGCCACTCTGGAAAACAGTGTGGAGGTTCCTCAAAAAATTAAAAATAGAACTACCCTAGACCCAGCAATAGCACTGCTAGGAATTTACCCAAGGGACACAGGAGTGCTGATGCAGAGGGGCACTTGAACCCCAGTGTTTATAGTGGCACTTTCAACCATAGCCAAAGTATGGAAAGAGCCTAAATGTCCATCAACTGACGAATGGATAAAGAAGATGTGGTTTATATATACAATGGAATACTACTTGGCAATGAGAAAGAATGAAATCTGGCCATTTGTAGCCATGTGGATGGAACTGGAGGGTATTATGCTAAGTGAAATAAATCAGGCAGAGAAAGA
>ADBE01000113.1 GCA_000176735.1 Neisseria polysaccharea ATCC 43768
AAGCACCAAGTGAATCGGTTCCGTACTATCTGTACTGTCTGCGGACTTCGTCGCCTTGTCCTGATTTAAATTTAATCCACTATATCAAAAATGCTGATCATGGTTTTTGCTCCGAAAGGCGGTTTCAGACGGCATGGCTTCCGTTTGACAAACCAAAAGGAGACGCGGCAAGCTGCCCGTCTCCTTTTTTAAAACGGGCACTTATGCGTCGATATTTTGGGCAATCAGCGCATTGTTTTCGATAAAGGCGCGACGCGGTTCGACCTCGTCGCCCATCAGCGTAACGAATACTTCGTCGGCGGCGATGGCATCTTCGATGCGCACTTTCAACAGGCGGCGCACGGCGGGATCCATCGTGGTTTCCCAAAGCTGCTCGGGGTTCATCTCGCCCAAGCCTTTGTATCGTTGGATGGACATACCTTTTTGGGCAACGCTCATCAAGATGTCCAAAGCGGCTTCAAAGCTGTCCACGTCGTACCCGTTTTCGCCTTTGTAAAGCTTGGCACCCTCGCCGACCATGCCTTTGAGCGCGGCGGCGGTTTGGGTAAGGGTTTGGTAGGCTTTGCTGTTGAGGAACTTGGGTTCGATGTAGCTGACCATGACGTTGCCGTGCAGCTTGCGCGTGATTTTGATGAACTGGTGTCCTTCATGACCTTCGATGCGTTCGAGGGCGACTTCTTTTTCGTCAAGCAAACCGGAAAGTTCGGCAACGGCTTTATCGGCGTTTTCAGACGACGTCAAATCGATGGGCGACGCGTGCAGCATGGCACGCAGGACGAGTTCGTCCACGAAGCGGCTTTCCTGTTCGATGACGGTTTTCGCCAACAGGAATTGTTTGGCGGTGTCGGCAAGTTCTGCGCCTTCGATGGTGCGGCCGTCTGAAACGATTTTGGCTTTTTCCAAGGCAAGACCGAGCAGCCATTGGTCTTTTTCCAACTCGTCCTTGAGGTAACGTTCCTGTTTGCCGTATTTCGCTTTATACAAAGGCGGCTGGGCGATATAGATGTAGCCGCGCTCGACCAGTTCGGGCATTTGGCGGTAGAAGAAGGTCAGGAGCAGAGTGCGGATGTGTGCACCGTCCACGTCGGCATCGGTCATGATGATGATGCGGTGGTAGCGCAGTTTTTCAGGGTTGAACTCTTCTTTGCCGATGCCTGCACCCAGCGCGGTAATCAGGGTGGCGACCTCTTGGCTGGCGAGCATTTTTTCAAAACGGGCTTTTTCGACGTTCAAAATTTTGCCTTTGAGCGGCAAAATGGCTTGGAATTTGCGGTCGCGGCCTTGTTTGGCAGAACCGCCTGCGGAATCGCCCTCGACCAGATAAAGTTCTGACAAGGCAGGGTCTTTTTCTTGGCAGTCGGCGAGTTTGCCGGGCAGTCCCAAGCCGTCCATCACGCCTTTGCGGCGGGTAATTTCGCGGGCTTTGCGGGCGGCTTCGCGCGCGCGGGCGGCATCGACGATTTTGCCGGTGATGATTTTGGCTTCGGCAGGGTTTTCTTCGAGGAAGTCGGTCAAGGCTTGGCTGATGACTTCGTTGACGACGGGGCCGATTTCGCCGGAAACCAGTTTGTCTTTGGTTTGGGATGAGAATTTGGGGTCGGGCAGTTTGACGGACAACACGCAGGTCAAACCTTCGCGCATATCGTCGCCGGCGGTTTCAACTTTGGCTTTTTTGGCGACTTCGTTGGCTTCGATGTAGCTGTTGATGGTGCGCGTCATCACTTGGCGCAATGCGGTCAAGTGCGTACCGCCGTCGCGCTGAGGGATGTTGTTGGTGAAGCACTGCACGCTTTCCTGATAGCTGTCGTTCCACTGCATCGCGCATTCGACGCTCATGCCGTCTTTCTCGCCGAACGCGTAGAAGATTTTTTCGTGCAACGGCGTTTTTTTGCGGTTCATGTATTGCACAAAACCCGCCACGCCGCCGGAAAGGGCGAAGCTTTCGTGTTTACCGTCGCGTTCGTCGGTCAATTCGATGTCCACGCCGTTGTTCAGGAAAGAAAGTTCACGGATGCGTTTGGCAAGGATGTCGAAGCTGTATTCGACGTTGCCGAAGGTTTCCGTACTGGCGAGGAAGCGCACGGTCGTGCCTTTTTTATCGGAATCGCCGACAACTTTCAACGGCTCTTCGGTTTCGCCGCGCACGAAGCGGACGAAGTGTTCTTTGCCGTCGCGGTAAATAGTCAGCGTTACCCAGTCGGACAGCGCGTTGACGACGGACACGCCCACGCCGTGCAGGCCGCCGGAGATTTTGTAGCTGTTATTGTCGAACTTGCCGCCCGCGTGCAACACGGTCATGATGACTTCGGCGGCGGAGCGTCCTTCTTTCGGGTGAATGCCGGTGGGCATACCGCGGCCGTTGTCGGCCACGCTGACGGAATTGTCGGCATGGATGGTTACGGTGATTTTATCGCAATGTCCCGCCAGTGCTTCGTCGATGGCGTTGTCCAATACTTCAAACACCATGTGGTGCAGGCCGCTGCCGTCCTGCGTGTCGCCGATGTACATGCCGGGGCGTTTGCGTACTGCTTCCAAGCCTTCGAGCACCTGAATGCTGTCGGCACCGTATTCTTCGTGTTTTTGTTCAGTCATATTTTTTGCCGGATTTTGAAAAGATTTTGCGATGCCGCCAAAACAGTCCGCGCCTTATGGAAAAAGCGGGCGGGACGGCGTATATAATTGTGTATTATAGCCGATTTTGCCGCCTGATTCAGCGTTATCCGCATCCGGATGCCGTCTGAAAGGGCGGGTGGCGCATTTGCGGCCGGTACGGGCGCGGGATTTGCCGGCAAAGTGGCAAAAGCGTTTTTTTGCCACTAAAATCTACGCCCTAAACTTTTCGGACAGGGTACGGAAATGGAAATATGGAATCTTCTGAATACTTGGCTCGATGCCGTCCCGATACGTGCGGAGGCGGTCGAGTCCGTGGCGGCGGTCGCGGCTTTGCTGCTGGCGCGCGCCCTTCTGTTGAATATCCACTTCAGACGGCATCCGGATTTCGGCATCGAAAGCAAGCGGCGGTTTCTGGTTGCCAGCCGCAATATAACGCTGCTTTTGGTGCTGTTTTCGCTGGCATTTATCTGGTCGGAGCAAATTCAAACGCTGGCTTTGTCGATGTTTGCGGTGGCGGCGGCGGTCGTCGTGGCAACGAAAGAACTGATTATGTGTCTGTCGGGCAGTATTTTAAGGTCTGCCACCCAACAATACTCGGTCGGCGACTATATCGAAATCAACGGCCTGCGCGGGCGCGTGGTCGACATCAACCTGTTGAACACGCTGATGATGCAGGTCGGTCCGAACCCCTTGGTCGGACAGCTTGCGGGAACCACCGTTTCTTTCCCCAACAGCCTGTTGTTGAGCCACCCCGTGCGCCGCGACAATATTTTGGGCGACTATGTCATCCATACGGTCGAAATCCCCGTTCCCATCCATTTGGATTCGGATGAAGCCGTATGCCGTCTGAAAGCCGTACTCGAGCCCTTGTGCGCGCCCTACATCCCCGCCATCCAACGGCATTTGGAAAACGTGCAGGCGGAAAAACTGTTTATCACGCCCGCCGCCAGACCGCGCGTTACCCGCGTGCCGTACGACGACAAGGCATACCGCATCATCGTCCGCTTCGCCTCCCCCGTTTCAAAGCGGCTGGAAATCCAACAGGCGGTTATGGACGAATTTTTGCGCGTACAATACCGCCTGTTAAACCATCCCGCCGGCTCCGAAACACTTTAACTTTCCCCGGCCGGCCCCATTTCCGGCTTCAGACGGCGTGCCGCCGATATGCCGTCTGAAGCACAACACACAAAGGAAACCCATCTTATGACCGATAACGCACTGCTCCACTTGGGCGAAGAACCCCGTTTCGACCAAATCAAAACCGAAGACATCAAACCCGCCGTCCAAACCGCCATCGCCGAAGCGCGCGAACAAATCGCCGCCATCAAAGCCCAAACGCACACCGGCTGGGCGAACACCGTCGAGCGTCTGACCGGCATCACCGAGCGCGTCGGCAGGATTTGGGGCGTGGTGTCGCATCTCAACTCCGTTGTCGACACGCCCGAACTGCGCGCCGTTTACAATGAATTAATGCCTGAAATCACCGTCTTCTTCACCGAAATCGGACAAGATATCGAGCTGTACAACCGCTTCAAAACCATCAAAAACTCCCCCGAGTTCGACACCCTCTCCCCCGCGCAAAAAACCAAGCTCAACCACGACCTGCGCGATTTCGTATTGAGCGGCGCGGAACTGCCGCCCGAACAGCAGGCAGAACTAGCAAAACTGCAAACCGAAGGCGCGCAACTCTCCGCCAAATTCTCGCAAAACGTCCTAGACGCGACCGACGCGTTCGGCATTTACTTTGACGATGCCGCACCGCTTGCCGGCATTCCCGAAGACTCGCTCGCCATGTTTGCCGCCGCCGCGCAAAGCGAAGGCAAAACAGGCTACAAAATCGGTTTGCAGATTCCGCACTACCTCGCCGTCATCCAATACGCCGACAACCGCGAACTGCGCGAACAAATCTACCGCGCCTACGTTACCCGCGCCAGCGAACTTTCAGACGACGGCAAATTCGACAACACCGCCAACATCGACCGCACGCTCGAAAACGCATTGAAAACCGCCAAACTGCTCGGCTTCAAAAACTACGCCGAATTGTCGCTGGCAACCAAAATGGCGGACACCCCCGAACAAGTTTTAAACTTCCTGCACGACCTCGCCCGCCGCGCCAAACCCTACGCCGAAAAAGACCTCGCCGAAGTCAAAGCCTTCGCCCGCGAAAGCCTGAACCTCGCCGACCCGCAACCGTGGGACTTGGGCTACGCCGGCGAAAAACTGCGCGAAGCCAAATACGCATTCAGCGAAACCGAAGTCAAAAAATACTTCCCCGTCGGCAAAGTTCTGGCAGGCCTGTTCGCCCAAATCAAAAAACTCTACGGTATCGGATTCGCCGAAAAAACCGTTCCCGTCTGGCACAAAGACGTGCGCTACTTCGAGCTGGAACAAGACGGCAAAACTATAGGCGGCGTTTATATGGATTTGTACGCACGCGAAGGCAAACGCGGCGGCGCGTGGATGAACGACTACAAAGGTCGCCGCCGTTTTTCAGACGGCACGCTGCAACTGCCCACCGCCTATCTCGTCTGCAACTTCACCCCGCCCGTCGGCGGCAAAGAAGCCCGCTTGAGCCACGACGAAATCCTCACCCTCTTCCACGAAACCGGACACGGGCTGCACCACCTGCTTACCCAAGTGGACGAACTGGGCGTATCCGGCATCAACGGCGTAGAATGGGACGCGGTCGAACTGCCCAGCCAGTTCATGGAAAACTTCGTCTGGGAATACGACGTCTTGGCACAAATGTCCGCCCACGAAGAAACCGGCGTTCCCCTGCCGAAAGAACTCTTCGACAAAATGCTCGCCGCAAAAAACTTCCAGCGCGGCATGTTCCTTGTCCGCCAAATGGAGTTCGCCCTCTTCGACATGACTATTTACAGCGAAAACGACGAAGGCCGTCTGAAAAACTGGCAACAGGTTTTAGACAGCGTGCGCAAAGAAGTCGCCGTCATCCAACCGCCCGAATACAACCGCTTCGCCTTGAGCTTCGGCCACATCTTCGCCGGCGGCTATTCCGCAGGCTATTACAGCTACGCGTGGGCGGAAGTATTGAGCGCGGACGCATACGCCGCCTTTGAAGAAAGCGGCGACATTGCCGCCACAGGCAAACGCTTTTGGCAGGAAATCCTCGCCGTCGGCGGATCGCGCGGCGCGGCAGAATCCTTCAAAGCCTTCCGGGGGCGCGAACCGCGCATAGACGCACTCTTGCGCCACAGCGGCTTCGACAACGCGGCTTGATCGATGTGAACAAAAAATGCCGTCTGAAACAATCAAACAGTGTTTCAGACGGCATCAGCATTTGCGCGGTTTCGCCATTTTCACAAAAACAGTAAGCCAAAATCCCGTCATTCCCGCGCAGGTGGGAATCCAGACCGGTCGGCACGGAAACTTATCGGGTAAAAAGGTTTCTCCAGTCCTGAGTCCTAGATTCCCACTTTTGT
>ADBE01000112.1 GCA_000176735.1 Neisseria polysaccharea ATCC 43768
ACTCGATTATGTTCCCGACGATTTTCTCTTTGGCAACCAAAGGATTGGGCAAATTCACCAACGCGGCTTCCGGTGTGCTGTGTACCGCGATTGTCGGCGGTGCGGTCGTGCCGGTGATTCAAGGTTGGGCGGCGGATACTTACACCCTGATGTCTTCGTTTGTCGTTTCCGTTATCTGTTACCTGTATATCGTGTTTTTTGCGGTGTACGGATATAGGGCGGACGAATAATCTTTTTCTTGAGAAATGCCGTCTGAACATCTTTCAGACGGCATTTTTGCGTACCGGTGTTTGCGGCGTGTGTGCCGAGGTTTTAATATAGTGGATTAACAAAAACCGGTACGGCGTTGCCTCGCCTTAGCTCAAAGAGAACGATTCTCTAAGGTGCTGAAGCACCAAGTGAATCGGTTCCGTACTATTTGTACTGTCTGCGGCTTCGTCGCCTTGTCCTGATTTTTGTTAATCCACTATATTTCCCGCCATCCCAAAAACGAAGAGCGGCAGGAATTTATCGGAAAAACAGCACCTCTCCGCCGTCATTCCCGCGAAAGCGGGAATCTAGGAACTCAAAGCTGCAAGAATTTATCAGAAACAACCGAGACTTAAAAAAACGGATTCCCGTCTGCGCGGGAATGACGGGACTTTAGGTTTTTGTTTTTCTGTTTTTGCGGGAATGACGAATTTATAGTGGATTAAATTTAATCCACTATACTTCAATTCATAAAAGTCTTATATGCCAACAAACAAAAAAATAAAAAATTATATTTCAAAAAAATTAATTTAAATCGAGAAAATTGCCGTTTTGTTTCTGCCCGGCTTTTGTAAAACGCTAAAATGCCGTCTGAAAACGTCGGGCGGATTCGGTATGGTGTGTTAGAATCCGTTAACTTTATATCAAATCGGGCAAAGAATCATGTTTGCTTTCAAATCCTTACTCGATATGCCGCGCGGTGAGGCACTTGCCGTCGTCGTCGCTCTGATTGCCGCGATGGGCTATACCATCATTTCATTGGAGTGGCTGCCGCATATGTCCATTATTGCCGCCATCGTCGTGCTGATTTTGTACGGCTTGGCGCGCGGTTTGAAATACAACGATATGCAGGCAGGGATGATAGGTGCGTTGAATCAGGGTATGGGCGCGATTTACCTGTTTTTCTTCATCGGGCTGATGGTCAGCGCGCTGATGATGAGCGGCGCGATTCCGACGCTGATGTATTACGGTTTCGGACTGATTTCCCCGACTTATTTTTATTTTTCCGCCTTCGCGCTGTGTTCCGTCATCGGCGTGTCCATCGGCAGCAGCCTGACCACCTGCGCTACGGTCGGCGTTGCCTTTATGGGGATGGCGGCGGCGTTTCAGGCCGATATGGCGATGACGGCGGGCGCGATTGTTTCGGGCGCATTTTTTGGCGACAAAATGTCCCCGCTCTCCGACACCACGGGCATTTCCGCGTCCATCGTCGGTATCGACCTGTTTGAGCACATCAAAAACATGATGTACACCACCATCCCCGCATGGCTCATCAGCGCGGCACTGATGCTTTGGCTTTTGCCGAATGTCGCCGCATACGATATGGGCAGCGTCGAATCCTTCCGCAGCCAGCTTGAAGCCACGGGATTGGTGCACGGCTATTCGCTGATTCCGTTTGCACTATTGGTCGTTTTGGCATTGATGCGCGTCAACGCCGTGGTCGCCATGCTCTTTACCGTCATGGTTGCCGTTGCGGTAACTTATCTGCACAGTACGCCCGATCTGCGTCAGCTCGGCGCGTGGTTTTACGGCGGCTACAAACTCGAAGGCGAAGCGTTTAAAGACATCGCCAAACTCATTTCGCGCGGCGGCTTGGAAAGTATGTTTTTCACGCAAACCATCGTGATTCTTGGGATGAGTTTGGGCGGGCTGCTGTTTGCGCTGGGCGCGATTCCTTCCCTGCTGGATGCCGTCCGCAGCTTTTTGACGAATGCCGGACGCGCGACGTTCAGCGTTGCCATGACTTCGGTCGGGGTCAATTTCCTGATTGGAGAGCAATATTTGAGCATCCTGCTTTCGGGAGAAACCTTCAAACCTGTTTACGACAGGCTCGGACTACATTCCCGAAACCTCTCGCGCACGCTCGAAGATGCGGGGACGGTTATCAACCCGCTCGTGCCGTGGAGCGTGTGCGGCGTATTTATCAGCCACGCCCTCGGCGTACCCGTTTGGGAATATCTGCCCTATGCCTTTTTCTGCTATTTGAGTTTGGCTTTGACGCTTCTGTTCGGCTGGACGGGGCTGACTTTGAGCAAAAAATAAGCGGATAAGCGAAATGCCGTCTGAACCTGTTTTCTGGTTTCAGACGGCATTTTTATGTTTGGCGGATGGGGCGGATTGAAACAGAAAACGCCCGTACCGTCATCCTAAACTGTGCAGAAAGTGCTGGCAGGCTCTGCTTACTTCACGCGTGTTGCCATCAGCGTATGCAGGCGGCGGTTGTCGGCGCGTGCGACGGTAAATTGCAGGCCGCCGATGATGACTTTTTCGCCGCGCACGGGCAGATGCCCTAACTCTTGAATGACCAGGCCGCCGATGGTATCGGCTTCTTCGCTGCTGTATTCTGTGCCGAAGAAGGTGTTGATGTCTTCGATTTCGGTAGCGGCGTGGATGCGCCATCGTTCGGAAGAAACGGCATGGATATTATCGGTGCTGTCATCTTCGTCAAACTCGTCTTCGATGTCGCCGACGATTTGCTCGATGATGTCTTCAAAGGTGACCAAACCGGATGTGCCGCCGTATTCGTCGATAACAATCGCCATGTGGTTGCGCTGTTCGCGGAACTCTTTTAAAAGGGCGGTCAAAGATTTGCCTTCAGGCACGAAAACGGCAGGGCGCAAGACGGATTTTAGGTGGAACTGCTCGGGGTTGAACATATATTTGAGCAGGTCTTTGGCGTGCAAAATGCCCAAAACTTCGTCTTTGTCTTCGCCGATAACGGGGAAGCGAGAATGGGCGGTATCGATGACGTAGGCGGTGATGCGTTCGATGCTGTCGTTCTCTTTCAATACGTTCATACGGCTGCGCGTAATCATGGCGTCGCGCACTTCCAGCTCGGCAAAGTCCAATACTTTTTCCAGCCGGGTCAGTGTATCGGCGTCAAAAACTTCCTGCTCGTGCGCTTGGCGCAGCAGGGTCAATACGTCTTCGGCGGAGTCGGGCTCGCCGGCAAGTCGGGAGATTAGGCGTTCGAAAAACTTGGGTTTCGACTGCGTACCGTCCATTTTAATATTCGTCCTCTTGGTAGGGGTTGGGGAAGCCTACCGCCAGCATCAGGCGGATTTCTTCGGCTTCCATTATTTCGGCTTCATTGTCTTCGATGTGGTCGTAGCCCATCAGGTGTAAAGTACCGTGTATGGTCAGGTGGGCAAAATGCTGCTCGGGTGTTTTGTCTTGTTCGGCGGCTTCTTTCAAAACCACTTGCGGACAAATCACCAAATCGCCATACAGGCCGTCTGAAAACTGGTCGGGCAGGATTTCGCCTTCGTTGAGCGCGAAACTCAATACATTGGTGGCGTAATCTTTGCCGCGGTAGTCGCGGTTGTAGGCGCGGGCTTCTTCTTCGTCCAGAAGAATCAGGCTGATGTCTGCGCGGCGGTATTCGTTTTTCAAGGCAGACCACGCCCAGCGGTAGAAATCGCGTTCGCTTGGAAGGTTGGCGGCGGAAGAAGCGTTTTCAAAGTTCAGATGAAAACGTTGCCGCTGTAAGGATAAAAAAGGATATTGTTTGGCGCGTTTCATGTTGTCCGAAAAATTTGGTTTTTAGGCGTAAATATAACATATTCACCCTCATGCCGTCTGAAGAAACGTTCAAAATATGATAGACTTCACGCCGTTTCCATTCTTTGAACGCATTGAACATGAACCCGAAAAAACTCGTTATTGCCAGTCGCGAAAGCCTGCTTGCCATGTGGCAGGCAAAGCATATCCAAGGCCGTCTGAAAGCCCTGTATCCCGATTGCAAAGTCGAGATTTTGGGTATGACCACGCGCGGCGACCGGATTTTGGACAGAACTTTGTCAAAAGTCGGCGGTAAAGGCTTGTTTGTCAAAGAGTTGGAACAAGCCCTTCAAGACGGGCGCGCCGATTTGGCGGTGCATTCGATTAAGGATGTACCGATGGATTTGCCCGAAGGTTTCGCCCTTGCCGCCATCGGAGAACGCGCCAATCCGTTTGACGCGTTTGTGTCCAACCGATACGCGCGTTTGGAAGAAATGCCCGAAAGCGCGGTTGTCGGCACATCCAGCCTGCGCCGCGAAGCCCAGTTGCGCGCGCGCTATCCGCATTTGGCGATCAAACCCCTGCGCGGCAATGTGCAAACCCGTTTGTCCAAACTCGATAACGGCGAATACGATGCGATTATCTTGGCCGCCGCCGGTTTGCAGCGTCTGGAATTGGACGGACGCATCCGCATGATTTTGTCGGAATCCGACAGCCTGCCTGCCGCCGGACAAGGCGCGTTGGGTATCGAAATTGCCGCGCACCGCGAAGACTTGTATGAGGTTTTGAAACCCTTGAACCACGGCGTGACCAATGCCTGCGTTACCGCCGAACGCGCCCTCGCACGCGCTTTGGGCGGAAGCTGCCAAGTGCCGCTGGCCGCATATTGCACGGAAGAAAACGGCTTGCTGACCTTGCGCGGCTTGGTCGGACACCCCGACGGTTCGGTTATTTTGCGGGCGGACGCGCAAGCCCCTGCCGGATACGCCGACGCGCTCGGACGTGCGGTTGCCAAAAAACTGGCGGACGACGGTGCGCGGGAATTGATTGGGGCGGTATTGCAGGAACAGGTCTGAACCTGCTTTGCAATCTGACGGGATGAAACAATAAATGCCGTCTGAAAACCGGAAAGGTGTTCAGACGGCATTTCGTATGCGCTTTTGTTTTACAAGACTTTCACGATGCTTTCGCACAGATAATCGATGTTGTCGTCGGTAATGCCGGCAACGTTGATGCGGCCGGAGCGGACGGCATAAATGGCAAACTCGTTTTTCAAACGGTCGACTTGTTCGGGAGTCAATCCGCTGAAAGAGAACATACCGTTTTGTTCGATAATGAAATCAAAGTCTTGGCTTGCACCTTTGGCTTTGAGCAACGCAACAAATTTTTGGCGCATGGCTTTGATGCGGCCGCGCATTTCATCGAGTTCGGCAATCCATTGGGCTTTCAAATCATCATTTTTCAACACCAGCGCAATGGTGTTCGCGCCGTGTGAAGCCGGGTTGGAATACAAGGTACGGATGATGGTTTTGACTTGGCTGTGGGCGCGGGCGGCGGTTGCTTCGTCTTCGGCCACCAAAGTGAACGCGCCGACGCGCTCGTTGTACATACCGAAGTTTTTGGAATAAGAGCTGGCAATCAGCAATTCTGTATTGTGTTTCAAGAACACGCGCAAGCCGTATGCATCTTCTTCCAAACCGTTGCCGAAGCCTTGGTAGGCAAAGTCAAACAGCGGCAGCCAGCCTTTTTCGGCAGAAAGTTTTGCCAGAGTTTCCCATTGTTCGGGCGTAGGGTCGATGCCGGTAGGGTTGTGGCAGCAGCCGTGCAGCAGGACGATGTCGCCTTTTTGCGCCCGGCTCAAGTCTTCAATCATACCGTCCCAATCCAAACCGTGTTTGGCGGCATCATAGTAGCGGTAAGGTTTGTCTTGGATGCCGACCGCTTTGGCGATGGCGTTGTGGTTGGGCCAGGTCGGATTGGAAATCCAGATGGTTTGTGCGTCCAACTGACGTTTGGCAAACTCGACGGCAATACGCAATGCGCCTGTACCGCCAAGGCTTTGCGCTGTTTTGGCGCGACGGCTGGCGATGATTTCGTGGTCTTTGCCGAACAGCAGGATTTGGGTTTGCTCGTTGTAGTCGGCAACGCCGTCGATAGTCAGGTAATTTTTGGTTGTTTCGCTTTCCAACAGGCGTTTTTCAGCCTCTTTGACGGCTTTGACAATAGGCGTCGCGCCGGATGCGTCTTTGTACACGCCGATGCCGAGGTTGACTTTTTCGGGGCGGGTTTCGGCTTTGAATGCTTCGCCCAAACCGAGAATCGGATCGGCGGGGGCGGCGTCGATGTGCTTGAAGAACATAGCTTGCTCCTTGATGGGGACGGAAGGTCATTCGGGTTTGCCGATTTTACGCTGTTTTACACGGGCTGGAAACAGACGCAATCACGCCTGCCCGATATGGGCGAAGGTTTCCCAGTTTGACCGTATGTGTTCTGCAAGCAGGGGCAGGTCTTGTTCGGCGGCTTCGTAGTATGCGCCGTCCCATTCTTCAAAGTCGGGGAACTGTTTGCGCAGGGAAGGGATGTCCTGCCCTTCGTCGGCGAGCGTTTCGATGGTTTCGCCGTGTTGTTCATAGAGGGCTTTGGCTTTGTCCAAGACTTTCGGCACGGCTTTGATTTTCCAGCGGCGCAGGCTGACGGCAAGCGGGTTGCGGAAAATGTATTCGCCGTAGCCGGAGGCGATAAGTTGTACGAAGCCGCCTTCTTCGACTTGGCTGTCGAGGTAGCAGAATGCGGTCAGCGTGTGCTGGTCGTCGGACAGGCAGGAGAGGGATTCGTCGCCGGTTTGGGCGGTGTGTTCGAGGTAGGCGGAAACGAGGGTGTAGAGCAGGGCGGATGGCTTCTGTTGGCGGATGTCTTCCGGAAGGGTAAGCGCAGTCATGGTATGCCGTCTGAAAAGTGGGGATTATAGCGGATTGCGGCTTTGCGCCGAAAATATCCTTTAGCCTGCCGATGGCGTAAAATAGGCGTACACCAACCACGCAAAGGAAAATCAAATGGACAATCTGAATCCGCAGGAAATTTCCGTGTTGCCGGAAAATCTGCCGCTGTATTGCTCGGGACCCGACAACGAGCAGTGGAACGGGCATCCGAGAGTGTTTTTGCCGTTGGGCGAAGGAGAATCGGGCAGCGTTGCCTGTCCGTATTGCGGCACGCGCTACCGCCTTGACGGAAAGATGCCGCATCATCATTACGCCTGAATGCAAACGGCGGAAAAATGCCGTCTGAAGCCTTTTCCGGTCTCAGACGGCATTTGTTTGGCGGGGCGGGCTGTTCCGGCACCGAGATTCTGCCCGACACGCTGCCCTGACGGGGAACGGCGGTTTCCGTTCCCCGCGTGCTGCCGCTATGGATGGCGGCGTTTCGCCTAGAGGAAGAAAATCATTGCCACGACGACGGCAATCACGCCGTAAATCGCCATCGGGATAACGGTTTTCTTGATAATCGCACCTTCGGAATTTTTCACGTCCAATACGGTACATACGGCGATGATGTTGTTGAGGCACACCATGTTGCCCATCGCGCCGCCGACGGACTGCAACGCTAGAATCAGGGTAACGGACAGGCCGGTATCCAAGGCGATTTGCTGCTGAATCGGGCCGAAAGTCAGGTTGGACACGGTGTTGGAGCCGGAGAAGAACGCACCGATCGCGCCCAGATACGGTGAGAAATAAACCCAGTGTTCGCCCGCCATTGCGGCAAATTCCTTACCGATGATTTTCACCATCGAATTGTCGCCGCCGACCAGCATCAGCTGAACCATAATCAGCGCGCCCATCAGGGCAAGCAGCGGTTTTTTGGTTTGATTGAAGGTTATGGCATAAATCGCCCAAGCATCTTTGAATTTGGTCTTATACAGCAGGATGCAGATCCAAACGGTAAAGACAAACGGAATCCAAGCGGGGACGTACAGCGTTTGGTAAGACGCGCTGACATCTTGTCCGAAAATATTGCCGAAGGTAATCGTCAGGGAGTCGCTGACGGTAATTTTGGACAAATCAAACGGCAGTTGGAAACTGAACCATTCTTCTTTGCTGGTCAAAATGCCTTTGATGCCCAGCTGTTTGATGCGAGTAACTACCAGCATACCGATCAGCATACCCAAAGGGGCGAGTGCTTTGGCGACTTGGGCGAACGGCACTTTTTCGGCATTCGGGTCTTTGGCGTGGTCTTTGCTCAAGCCCCAGCCTTTATTAGCTGCAAATACGGAAAACATCAGACCGATTGCGCCGGCAACCAAAGAAGGAAATTCTTCGTTGACCATTGCCAATGCGACATAGGGAAGGGTACAGGAGAAAATGGCAATGGCGACGAAGCCCAAGTTTTTGCGGATTTCAGACCAAGGTACGATAAAACTCAAGCCGATGACGGGGATGACGAAACCCGCGAAGAAGTGCATCACGCCGGTCTGCCTGCCGATGGCGAGGATGTCTTCGGCACTCAGGTTCAGCGGTGCGAAACCGAACCAAGTCGGCGTACCGACCGCGCCGAAAGAGACGGGGACGGAGTTCATCACCAAAGTGAAAATCGCTACTTTCAACGGATTGAAGCCCAAGCTCATCAGAATCGGCGCGGCAATCGCGGCAGGCGTGCCGAAGCCGGATGCGCCTTCAATCATAAAGGCAAACGACCAGCCGATAATCATCAGTTGCGCTACGGGGTTCGGGCTGATGGTCGCCAGCCATTTGCGGATGACATCGATGCAGCCCGTGGTTTCCATCATACGGTTGAACATAATCGCGCCGAAAATCACAGTAATCGGCGTGAGCGTTTTGACGAGGCCGGAAGCGGCGGTGGCGTTGAGCAGCATTCCCGCATCGCCGAAGTAGAAAAGTTTGATGGCGTAAATCAGCACTGCGGTAATCGGCAGCGCGACGTAGGAAGGCATACTGTTTTTTTTCACCATCAGCCAAATCAGCAGGACGATGGGGAATATGCTGAGGAAAAGTGCCATAACGAATCCTTTTTAGGCATTTGCATCATAAGGCGCGTTGAGGTTTGGAAAGACGTTCAAATCCCGCACACCCGATATTCTGGTTAAAAGATAAATTGGTAAGACCAATTATTATGCGTTTGCACACTTTACGTAATCTTATGTAATCGGTCAAGCATTTTATCGATAATGGCTATTAATGCGGGTTAAGGATGGTGATGATGCGGCGGAGGGAGTGTGGGAAAGGGGCGTGTAAAAAAAGCCGTCCGAAAGGCTTCAGACGGCATTTTCAGCATTTTTCCAGCGGCACGAATACCGCGCCGTCCCCGTCCACGCGGAGGATTGAAGCATAGTCGTTATGCCAGTCGCCCAAAACGATGCGGGTAAAGCCGTTTTCGTGATGGATATGCTCGCGGTGGGTGTGTCCGTGTATCAGCCTTTCCGCGTTAAAGGCGCGAACCTGCCGCGCGGTAAAGGCGGCATTGACATCCATAATATCGGCGGGCTTGACCTGTTTTTCCATTTTGCTGACACGCCTGATTTTGGCGGCAAGGCGCGTGCGCCACTTCAGGGGCAGCATCAGGAACAGTTTTTGCAGCCGCCTGCAATGCACGATGCGGCGGAAACGCAGGTATGCCTTGTCGTCGGTGCACAATGTGTCGCCGTGGCAGATGAGGGTTTTGCAGCCGAACAAGTCCAAAACCGAGTAATCCGGCAGCAGCGTCATACCTGCCTGCCGGCAAAAATCCCGCCCAATCAGGAAATCGCGGTTGCCCCTGACGAAGAACACGGCAACGCCTTTGTCGGACAATTTCCTGATTTCCAGCGCAATCGAAGTATTCAACTCGGAAACTTCGTCATCGCCCACCCAAAAATCAAACAAATCGCCCAAAATGTAAACCGCCCGCGCCTGCCCGGCGGCGGAAGAACGTAAAAAACGCAGCAACAGCGCGGTCAGTTCGGGGTGCTTTTCGCTCAAATGCAGGTCGGAGATGAAATAGGCGGGTTTCATAGGTTGCTTTCCAATCGGGCGGATGTCGGGGCGGATTATAACGCGCCCGGCGGCGGGGCAATACGGCAAATGCCGCGACAAGCATCGGGCATTGGCGGAACCGGGGTTCGGGCGTGTTAAAAATGCCGTCTGAAGGCTTCAGACGGCATCGCGGGCGCGTGATGCGGTAAGGTTTTGCCGGAAAGATATGGGGTGGTGCGGCGAGATTTCCGTTAAAATACGCTTCTTTTTTATTTTTTCCGACCATTATGCGCCTGACCCACATCAAACTCTCCGGCTTCAAATCTTTTACCGACCCGACCACGATTCATGTGCCGGGGCAGCTTGTTGCGGTTATCGGGCCGAATGGCTGCGGCAAGTCGAATGTGATTGACGCGGTGCGCTGGGTGTTGGGTGAGGCTTCGGCGAAGCAGCTTCGCGGCGAGAGTATGCAGGACGTGATTTTTAACGGTGCGGCGACGCGCCGTCCTGCGCCGAGGGCTTCGGTGGAGCTGGTGTTTGACAACAGCGACCACAGTTTGCAGGGGGCGTGGGGGCAGTATGCCGAGGTGAGCATCAAGCGGCAGTTGACGCGTCAGGGCGAATCGACTTATTTCATCAACAATCAGACCGTGCGCCGCCGCGACATTACCGATTTGTTTCTGGGTACGGGCGTGGGTGCGCGCGGTTATGCCGTTATCGAGCAGGGGATGATTTCGCGCATCATCGAAGCGCGGCCGGAGGAGTTGCGCGCCTATATAGAAGAGGCGGCGGGCGTGTCCAAATATAAGGAACGCCGCAAGGAGACGGAAGGCCGTCTGAAAGACACGCGCGAGCATTTGCAGCGTTTGGGCGATTTGCAGAATGAGTTGGCGCGTCAGGTGGAAAAGCTGGAAAAACAGGCGGAAACCGCCGAACGCTACAAATCCCTGACCGCGCAGTTAAACCAACAACAGGATTTGCTCGATTACGCCCAATGGCAGCAATCGCTTGCCGCCGCCGATAAGGCGACCGCGCAGCATCAGTCTTTGCAGGCGCGGCAGGACGAAACCGCCGCGCAGATTCAGGCGTTAAATGACGAAGTACACGCCTTGCAGACCGCCGAACAATCGCAGCAGCAGGCAGTACACGAATTGAGCAATAAACGCGGCGTGTTGCGCGAGCAGATTGCCCGTTTGGAAGAACAAATCCGCCATCAGCAAAACCTGCATCAACGCATCGAACGCGACAAGCAGGCGGCGCAGGCGCAGTTGCAGCGTATTCATCAGGAGCAGCAGCAAATCCGCGTGCAGCTTGAAGAAAACGAGTTGCAGGCCGAAGAAAAGCAAACCGAGCTGGCAGAGTGGGCGATGCAGGTTGCCGAACACGAAGAGCGTCTGCCCGAATTGGAAGAAGCCCAAGCCACGCTCAACGCCGCCTTCCAAACCCAGCAGGACGAGGCAAACCGCATCCGCCGCGAACTGGCGTTGAAGCAGCAGCAGCTTGCCCATGCCGAACAAACCGTTGCCAAGCACGAAGAGCGCAAAGGTCGTCTGAAACAGGAAAACCAAGCCCTGAACCTGCCTGACGAAGCCGAAACCGCCGCCGCGCAGGAAGCAGCCGCCTTGTTGCAAGGCCGGCAAGAGCATTACGAAGAACAAATCATCGCCGCCGAAGAAGCCTTGCACGCCGCCCGCGAGGCGTTTCAGACGGCATCAAACCGCTTCCAAAGCCTGAAGCAGCAACACATCACCTTGCAGGCGCAGCAGCAGGCGTTGTCGCAAATCCTGTCGCAACAGCAGGAGACCGCCGACTTCTGGCAGGCAACTAACCACGCCACCGCGCCGCAACTGTGGCAACACATCACCGCGCCCGCCGAGTGGCAGCACGCCTTGTCCGTCATCCTTGCCGAACGTCTGCACGCCCGCAGCGTGCCGTCTGGTTTCGTGCCGCCCGCGCCGTTGCCGCAGGGGCAGGCGGCTTGGCTTTCAGACGGCCTCTCCGGCGGCATCAAAAAATCCCTGCCCGTACAGGCATTGTTGAACCAAATCCAAGCGCAGCCGCCGTTTCAGACGGCATTGCACCACTGGCTCGACGGCGTATTGTGCGCGCCCGATTTGAGCTACGCCCTCGCGCATCAAAACGATTTGGGCGCACACCAAATCTGGCTTACGCCCGAAGGCCATCAGGTCGACAAAGTCAGCGTCCTGCTCTATGCCAAACCGGCGCAGGAAAGCCTGATTGCCCAAAAAGCGCGCCTCGACGGCATCGCGTCCGAACTGGAAAACCTCGCCCCCGAACTCTCCGCCGCCGAAGCCGCGTTCAAACAGGCGGATGCCGCCGTGCGCTCGTCCGAAGTGCAGCACAAAAACCTGATGCAGCAGCAACAGCAGCACACGCGCCAATACAGTCAGGCGCAGCAACGCGCCGCCGAACTTCTGGCGCGCACCAACCAAGGGCAAATCCGCCGCGAACACATCGAGCGCGAACTGGCGCAGTTGGCGGAAGAGCAAACCGTGTTGCAACACACGTCCGACGGGCTTTCAGACGACATCGCTACTTTGCAGGAAGCCGCCGCCGAACTTGAACACCAGCAGCAAACCACCGCGCACAGCCGCCAAGAGCAGCAAGGCCGTCTGAAACAGGCGCAGCTTGCCCTATTGGAAGCCAATCGCCAATACGGGCTTGCCGAAGTCGCCGTCCACAAGCTCAACCAGCAAAAACAAAACTACCAACAGCAAATTGCCCAGCTTGAACAACAAACCTTCGATTGGCAGGAACGCCAGCAAGAGCTTGCCCTCGCCTATGAAACCGAGTTCCAAAACGACGAGCAGCACATCAAGCTCGAAGAGTTGAGCGAAGCCGTACAGAGTTTGGACGAAGAATATATTGTCGTACAGGAGAAACTCGCGCAGATTCAGGAGCAGGGTAGGGAACAATACGCCCGCGTACAAACCCTGCAAACCAAGCTGCCGCAGCTTCAGGCCGCCACCCAAACCGCCCTGTTGCAGCAGCAGGAAGCCCTGATCAACGCCAAACGCTACCATCAAAACCTGACCGAACGCGCCGCCGATTTGGACGCGCTCGAAGCGTTGGCGAAAGAATCGCCGAAAGTATTGAACACCAGCATCGGCAGCCTTTCGCAACAAATCGAAGCACTCGGCGCGGTCAACCTCGCCGCCCTGCAAGAACTCGAAGAAGCGCGCGAACGCGACGGCTACTACCGCAGCCAGAGCGAAGACGTGCAGGCAGCCATTACTCTTTTGGAAGAAGCCATCGCCCAAATCGACGACAAAACCAAAGCGCGTTTCAAAGAAACCTTCGATGCCGTCAACGGCAAAGTCCAAACCTTCTTCCCGACCCTGTTCGGCGGCGGCGAAGCCACCCTCAAAATGATAGGCGACGACCTCCTGACCGCCGGCGTGTCCATCATGGCGCGCCCGCCCGGCAAGAAAAACAGCACCATCCACCTCCTTTCCGGCGGCGAAAAAGCCCTTACCGCCATGAGCCTCGTGTTCGCCCTGTTCAGCCTCAATCCTGCTCCGTTCTGCCTTTTGGACGAAGTCGATGCCCCGCTGGACGATGCCAACACCTCGCGTTTCTGCAACCTGGTCAAAGAAATGTCGGCGCAAACCCAGTTCCTCTACATCTCCCACAACCGCCTGACTATGGAAATGGCGGAACAGCTCGTCGGTGTAACCATGCAGGAAAAAGGCGTATCGCGCGTCGTCGCCGTGGACATCAAACAGGCGTTGGAAATGGCGGAATCTGCCTGAACGACGAGTCCGGATGTCAAAAATGCCGTCTGAACAGCGTTCAGACGGCATTTCGATGTGTACCGCCACGTCAAATCAGTGGTGATGGCCGCAGCCGCATTCTTTTTTCATATCGATCACCATACGGCCGGTGATTTTGCCTTCGCGCATTTCTTGGAAAATGGCGGGTGCTTCATCCAAAGCACGCAGTTGGACTTTCGGCACAACCAAACCTTCCGCGCCGAATTGGAAGGCTTCTTCCAAATCTTTGCGCGTGCCGACCAAAGAGCCGACCACTTCGATGCCGTCCAAAACCAAACGTGGGATGGACAAATCCATCGATTCCGGCGGCAGTCCGACGGCAACCACACGTCCGCCAGCACGGACGCAATCCACGGCAGAGTTGAATGCGGCGGCAGATACGGCGGTTACGACCGCAGCGTGTGCGCCGCCGGTTTTTTCCTGAATCACTTTGGCAGCGTCTTCTTTGGCGGCGTTGACAACCAAATCCGCGCCGGTTTCTTTGGCAAACGCCAGTTTTTCATCGTTGATGTCGATGGCGACAACGTGCGCGCCGAATACTTTTTTCGCGTATTGGACACCCAGGTTGCCCAAACCGCCCGCGCCGTAAATCGCAATCCATTGGCCCGGACGCACGCCGGAAACTTTCACGGCTTTGTAGCAGGTAACGCCGGCACAAGTGATGCTGGACGCTTGGGCGGGGTCGAGACCGTCGGGGACTTTGACCGCATAATCCGCATTGACGATGCAGTGGGTCGCCATACCGCCGTCGGCGGTGTAGCCCGCGTTCAATACGGAACGGCACAGGGTTTCGCGGCCGGTGTTGCAGTATTCGCACGAGCCGCAGCTTTGGAACAGCCAGGCGATGCTGACGCGGTCGCCGACTTTCAGATTTTTCACACCGTCGGCAACTTCTTTAACCAAACCGATGCCTTCGTGTCCCAATACGCGGCCCGGTTTGTCGCCGTAGTCGCCTGCCGCAACGTGCAGGTCGGTGTGGCACACGCCGCAATATTCGACTTCGACCAATGCCTCGCCGTATTCCAACGGGCGAACCTCGCGTTCGACTACTTCCACATCGCCCGCTACATTTTTATTTACAACAACTGCCTGCATTTTCATGATTGCGCTCCTTAGTTACGGTAAAAAACCTGTAAACGGAATGTTGTCCGATATAAGGGTAAGCATACGCTTCCGCATCTTGCGGGTCAAATGGTATGTTGTTGAAAAATATGGGTTATATGTTATACTATAACAACTTGGAAAGGCGCGGCATCCGGACGGTTGCCGGATAAGGGGCGGCAGGTTTCAAGTTTGAAAAAACCGGACGGGAAACCCGCAAAAATGCCGTCTGAACACAGCTTCAGACGGCATTTTTACGGGTTTGCGGGTTCGGCGGAGGATCAGTCGAAGTCCGGGCAGGATTGTCCGTTGCCGGCGGCGGAAAGCGTGCCGCCGTCGTTGAGCGTGACGATGCAGGTTTCGCCTTCGTTGGTCGTCGGATTGGGGACGGCCTGAAGGGTGAAGTGGTCGGGGGTGACTTTGCTTAAGGTAATGTTGAAATATTTGTTTTGTTTCAGTTTTTTTGGGTCGTAGTTGTCAAACGTCCCTTTTTGGCGGTAGTAACGCTCCAAGTTTTGCGCGTTCATCAGCAGGGTGGATTTGACTTCCGACAGGCGGATGCGCCGGGTGTAGGCTTTATAAGAAGGGTAGGCGATGAGCGTCAGGATGCTGAGGATGGCGACGGCAATCAGCAGCTCGAGCAGCGTAAAGCCTTTTTGAACGTTTTTCATAGCAATGTGTTTCCATTTGTTTATCGGTCGGCGGCATTATAACGCCGTATCGGAAATGGCGGAATATGTAAACGGATTGAAATTTTCGGGAAAGCAGATTGTATAAGTCATTTAAAACAAATGGTTATTTTTATTGTCGGCAGTTTGCCGCCTTGGATGGGGCAGGGACTTGCGGTAGAATCCGCTTCCGATTTATGGGATTGGCGCATACAGAGAATTGAAAATATGGCAAAAATGATGAAATGGGCGGCTGTTGCGGCGGTCGCGGCGGCAGCGGTTTGGGGCGGATGGTCTTATCTGAAGCCCGAACCGCAGGCTTCTTATATTACGGAAACGGTCAGGCGCGGCGACATCATCCGGACGGTTTCTGCGACAGGTGAGATTTCGCCGTCGAATCTGGTGTCGGTCGGCGCGCAGGCATCGGGGCAGATTAAGAAACTTTATGTCCGGCTCGGACAACAGGTCAAAAAGGGCGATTTGATTGCGGAAATCAATTCGACCACGCAGACCAACACGCTCAATATGGAAAAATCCAAATTGGAAACGTATCAGGCGAAGCTGGCATCGGCACAGATTGCATTGGGCAGTGCGGAGAAGAAATACAAACGCCAGGCGGCGTTGTGGAAGGATGATGCGACCTCTAAAGAAGATTTGGAAAGCGCGCAGGATGCGCTTGCCGCCGCCAAAGCCAATGTTGCCGAGCTGAAGGCTTTAATCAGACAGAGCAAAATTTCCATCAATACTGCCGAATCGGAATTGGGTTACACGCGCATTACCGCAACGATGGACGGCACGGTGGTGGCGATTCCCGTGGAAGAAGGGCAAACCGTGAACGCGGCGCAGTCTACGCCGACGATTGTCCAATTGGCGAATCTGGATATGATGTTGAACAAAATGCAGATTGCCGAGGGCGATATTACCAAGGTGAAGGCGGGGCAGGATATTTCGTTTACGATTTTGTCCGAACCGGATACGCCGATTAAGGCGAAGCTCGACAGCGTCGACCCCGGGCTGACCACGATGTCGTCGGGCGGCTACAACAGCAGTACGGATACGGCTTCCAATGCGGTCTATTATTATGCCCGTTCGTTTGTGCCCAATCCGGACGGCAAACTCGCCACGGGGATGACGACGCAGAATACGGTTGAAATCGACGGTGTGAAAAATGTGCTGATTATTCCGTCGCTGACCGTGAAAAATCGCGGCGGCAAGGCGTTTGTGCGCGTGTTGGGTGCGGACGGCAAGGCGGCGGAACGCGAAATCCGGACCGGTATGAGAGACAGTATGAATACCGAAGTAAAAAGCGGGTTGAAAGAGGGGGATAAAGTGGTCATCTCCGAAATAACCGCCGCCGAGCAGCAGGAAAGCGGCGAACGCGCCCTAGGCGGCCCGCCGCGCCGATAAACGAATATGCCGTCTGAACACGGAAACGGTTTCAGACGGCATTTGTTATTGATTTACGGAATATTATGAGCTTGATCGAATGTAAAAATATCAACCGCTATTTCGGCAGCGGCGAGAACCGCGTCCATATTTTGAAAGACATCAGCCTGTCGATAGAGAAGGGCGATTTTGTCGCCATCATCGGGCAGTCCGGTTCGGGCAAGTCCACGCTGATGAACATACTCGGCTGTTTGGATACCGCCGGTTCCGGTTCGTATCGAATCGACGGTATCGAAACTGCCAAAATGCAGCCTGACGAACTGGCGGCATTGCGCCGCGAACGCTTCGGTTTCATCTTCCAACGCTACAACCTCTTAAGCTCGCTGACCGCAAGGGACAACGTCGCGCTGCCAGCCGTGTATATGGGTATGGGCGGCAAAGAGCGTTCCGCGCGGGCGGACAAACTCTTGCAGGATTTGGGTTTGGCAAGCAAAGAGGGCAACAAGCCCGGCGAACTCTCGGGCGGACAGCAGCAGCGTGTCTCCATCGCCCGTGCCCTGATGAACGGCGGAGAAATCATCTTCGCCGACGAGCCGACCGGCGCGCTCGATACCGCCAGCGGCAAAAACGTGATGGAAATCATCCGCAGGCTGCACGAAGCCGGGCATACCGTCATTATGGTAACGCACGACCCCGGCATTGCCGCCAATGCCAACCGCGTCATCGAAATCCGGGACGGCGAAATCATTTCCGACACCTCGAAAAATCCCGAAATCCCCGCAAGCAAGGTCGGGAGGATTCAGGAAAAAGCCTCGTGGTCGTTTTATTACGACCAGTTTGTCGAAGCCTTCAGAATGTCGGTGCAAGCAGTATTGGCGCACAAAATGCGTTCGCTGCTGACCATGCTCGGCATCATCATCGGTATCGCTTCGGTGGTTTCCGTCGTCGCATTGGGCAACGGTTCGCAGAAAAAAATCCTCGAAGACATCAGTTCGATGGGGACGAACACCATCAGCATCTTCCCCGGGCGCGGCTTCGGCGACAGGCGCAGCGGCAAAATCAGAACCCTGACCATAGACGACGCAAAAATCATCGCCAAACAAAGCTACGTTGCTTCCGCCACGCCCATGACTTCGAGCGGCGGCACGCTGACCTACCGCAACACCGACCTGACCGCCTCGCTTTACGGCGTGGGCGAACAATATTTCGACGTGCGCGGGCTGAAGCTGGAAACGGGGCGGCTGTTTGACGAAAACGATGTGAAAGAAGACGCGCAAGTCGTCGTCATCGACCAAAATGTTAAAGACAAACTCTTTGCGGATTCGGATCCGTTGGGTAAAACCATTTTGTTCAGGAAACGCCCCTTGACCGTCATCGGCGTGATGAAAAAAGACGAAAACGCTTTCGGCAATTCCGACGTGCTGATGCTTTGGTCGCCCTATACGACCGTGATGCACCAAATCACAGGCGAGAGCCACACCAACTCCATCACCGTTAAAATCAAAGACGATGCCAACACCCAAGTCGCCGAAAAAGGGTTGACCGAGCTGCTCAAAGCGCGGCACGGCACGGAAGATTTCTTTATGAACAACAGCGACAGCATCAGGCAGATGGTCGAAAGCACCACCGGCACGATGAAGCTGCTGATTTCCTCCATCGCCCTGATTTCATTGGTGGTCGGTGGCATCGGCGTGATGAACATTATGCTGGTGTCCGTTACCGAGCGCACCAAAGAAATCGGCATACGGATGGCAATCGGCGCGCGGCGCGGCAATATTTTGCAGCAGTTTTTGATTGAGGCGGTGTTAATCTGCGTCATCGGAGGCTTGGTCGGCGTAGGTTTGTCCGCCGCCGTCAGCCTCGTGTTCAACCACTTTGTAACCGACTTCCCGATGGACATTTCGGCGGCATCCGTTATCGGGGCGGTCGCCTGTTCGACCGGAATCGGCATCGCGTTCGGCTTTATGCCTGCCAATAAAGCAGCCAAACTCAATCCGATAGACGCATTGGCGCAGGATTGAGGTTGGAACAAAGATGCCGTCTGAAGCTGCCGCGACAGGCTTTAGACGGCATTTGAAAAAGGCTTGGAATTTTCCAAGCCTTTTTTGCGGATGGATTATTGATTTTTGCGGATGATTTCCTCCAGTTGGGGCATCGGGCTGTAGCCGCTTTGGCTGCGCCCGTTGGGGAAGACGAGGGTCGGCGTGCCGTTGAAGCCGAACTGTTCGCCCAAGGAAGTGGTTTCCGCGACGGGGTTGTCGCAGATGCTGCCGCCGGCCGGGAATTTGCCTTTACGCATCCAATCCGTCCACGCTTTGGCGCGGTCGGGCTGACACCATAAGATTTGCGCCTTGCGCGCGGCATCGGGGTGCAGGCCGGCAATGGGCATCATAAAGCTGTAAACCGTCACGTCGGTCATTTTTTCAAACTCGTGTTCCAGGCGTCTGCAGAACGGGCAGTCGGGGTCGGAGAAGACAGCGACTTTCAGCTTGCCGTTGCCGCGCACTTCTTTGATGGCTTTGTCCAAAGGCAGGGAGGCGAAGTCGATTTTGTTCAAATCTGCCATACGCTGTTCGGTGAGGTTTTTCCGGTTGTTGATGTCAATAAGTTCGCCGGAAAATAGATAATTGGCGTTTGCATCGGTGTAGATAATCTGCCTGCCGCTGACGACGACTTCGTAAATGCCTTTGACCGGTGTTTCGCTGACGCTCAACACTTTCAAATCTTGGGCGGAATAGATTTTTTCCAAACGCGCTTTCAAAGAGGCGGCAACGGATTTGCCGGCGGACTCGGCTTTGACGGCGGGTTCGGCGTTGGCATTGGAAACGGGCGTTTGCCCGCAAGCCAGCAGCGGGAGGACGGTAAAGGGGGTTAAGATTTTGATTAACTTGGTTTTCATATAAGATGACTGCGCGTGTTGGAAAAGCGGCATTGTATCAAACCTCTGTTGCGCCTGCATTGCGCCGAGGCTCAATTTATCGTCTGAAAATAGCTTCCGGCTGTTAAAATACGCAAAAAAATGATTTGTCTGCCTGTATAATCTACCACCGTATCGCCGTAAACATATGGCTAAGCGGACTTCGGGCCGGTTTGAGGCCGTCTGAAAGATTTGCGGCGGGCAACTGAAAGATTTTACCGACATTTTGAGAGAAAAAATGAACCAACAAGAATACGCTGAATATCTGTTTAAGCTGCTGGGCGAAGAGCCGCAGGCAGCAGATAAATATAATGGCTGGGAGGATTATTTCTACGGTTTGTTTCAGGGGTTTATGCCCGACGGAGAAGGCGTGGCTGCGGTGTTTGAACCTTTGGAAAAGGGACAGGAATTGCTGGCGCGCATTATGCCTGTGTATCAAAACACTGCCGAACACAACCAAGAGATCCTCGACGGCGGCTATATTCCCGGCTATTTCTGCCCGCCTGCGCAAGATGAGGCAGAAGTGAGACAGACGGGTGAGCGTTTGTTGGAAGGGTTGCGCGAATTTGCCCGCTTTGTTGAAGACGAAGAGCTGATTGCAGCCTTGGCAGCGATTAAACAGATACGTTTTGGCGAACCTGCGGAAGAGTTTGACGATACTCGGGATTTGTTGGGAGAGGTATTTGGCGAATGGCAGACGGGCAATACGGATGACAACAGCCCCGAACAAGTGTTGGACGAAGCCTATTATTCTATAAATTGCGATTATTACCTGTCCGCCTATCTGCAATATCCGCTTTACCGCACCAAGCCCGACAGCGATTTTCTCCGTCCTTATTTCGATTTGTGGAAACAGGGTTACGGCTTTACTTTGGATAAAGACTGTTTATATTTGTGCAAATAGCTTCCGTTTTTTCAGACGGTCTCAAACCATTTGTCCGACCACGCTATGATCTACCACCGCATCGCTGTAAACGTGCCGCTTTCAGACGGCCTTTTGACTTATTCCCATTCCGAGCCGCTGCCGCAGGGAATGCGGGTGCTTGTGCCTTTCCGCAATAAAACCGTTGTCGGTGTTGTGTGGGAAACGGATATTGCGCCCGATATGGATACGGCGCGGATTTTGAGCGTTCAGACGGCCTTTTCGGACGAACCGCCGCTGCCCGAAAGCTGGCGTGATTTGCTCTCGTTTACGTCGCGTTATTACCATTATCCGACCGGGCAGGCAGTGTTTGCCGCGCTGCCGCAGGGTTTGAAGGAAACGCGCGCGGTGGAAATGCCGCAGCCGCCCTTGTTTTACGCGTTGAACGAAGCGGGCAGGGCGCAAACGCCGCCGTCGGCGCGGTTCAACAAAAAAGCGGCTTTGTGGGACGCGCTGCTTTCGGGCGGAATGACGATGGCGGCGTTGAAGCAGGTAAACGCGCAGGCGGCGAAATTAATCGAAGATTGGGCGGAACAGGGTTGGATTGAAACGACGGAAGCGGCGAAGCCCGTTTTAAGGTCGTACCACGGGCAGGCTTCGCACTCTGAATTTGTGTTGAACGCCGGCCAGCGGCAGGCTTCCGATGCCATTCAGACGGCATTGGGACGCTTCCAGCCGTTTCTGCTGTACGGCATCACCGGCAGCGGCAAGACCGAGGTGTATTTTGATGCGATGGCGAAAGTGTTGGCGCAGGGGCGGCAGGTGTTGTTTCTGTTGCCCGAAATCAACCTCACGCCGCAGCTTTTGAAGCGGGTGGAAAACCGTTTTGCCGACGTGCCGACTGCCGTGTTGCACAGCCGGATGGCGGCAGGCAGGCGTACGCAGGATTATCTGCGCGCGATGTTAGGGCAGGCGAAGCTGGTGATCGGTACGCGGCTGGCGGTGTTCACGCCGATGGATGATGTCGGGCTGATTGTGGTCGATGAGGAACACGACGGCTCGTTCAAACAAGACAACGAATTGCGCTACCACGCCCGCGATTTGGCGGTGTGGCGGGCGAAGCAGAGCGGCTGCCCGATCATATTGGGAAGTGCCACGCCCAGCCTAGAGAGTTGGCACAAGGCGCAAAGCGGCGCGTACCGCCTGCTGCAACTGACCGAGCGCGCCCATACCGCCGCGCAACTGCCGCAAGTGGGCATCCTCAACGTAGGCCGTCTGAAACTTGACAACGGCTTCTCGCCGCAAGCCTTGCAGCTTTTGAAACAGAATTTTGAAGCGGGCGGTATGTCGCTGGTGTACCTCAACCGGCGCGGTTTCGCGCCCGCGCTGTTTTGCGGCGACTGCGGCCATACCTTCGGCTGCCCGAACTGTTCCGCCAAAATGGTGCTGCACCAACGCGCCCGCCAACTGCGATGCCACCACTGCGATCACCGCGAACCCATCCCGTTCAAATGCCCCGACTGCGGCAACCAAGACCTGACCGCCGTCGGCCACGGCACACAGCGCGTCGAAGAAACCCTGCGCGCCTTCTTGCCCAAGGCTGCCGTCGTCCGTGTTGACAGGGACAGCACCGCGCACAAAAACGACTGGGCGGATTTGTACCGCCGCATCGCCGACAACAAAATCGACATTTTGGTCGGCACGCAGATGCTCGCCAAAGGGCATGATTTCGCGCGGCTCAACCTCGTTATCGTGTTGAACGCCGACGGCAGCCTGTACAGCGCGGACTTTCGCGCGCCGGAAAGGCTGTTCGCCGAGCTGATGCAGGTGTCCGGCAGGGCGGGGCGCGCCGACAAACCCGGCAAGGTGTTGATACAGACCCAACTGCCCGAACATCCCGTTTTTGCCGCCGTCAAAGCGCAGGACTACGCCGTGTTTGCCGAAAACGAATTGAACGAGCGGCAAATGTTCGCGATGCCGCCCTTCGGTTTTCAGACCGCCGTCCGCGCCGACGCGCCGCGCGTTGCCGATGCGATGGAATTTCTCAACGCCGCCAAAGAAACCCTTGCCCCGCTGTTGCCCGAAAGCGTTTCCCAGTTTGGTGCCGCTCCGATGCTGATGGTGCGCCTCGCCGAACGCGAACGCGCGCAAATCTTCCTCGAATCCCCATCCCGACAGGATTTGCACCGCGCCGTGAGTTTGTGGGTGCAGGTGTTGCAGCAAAACCGCGACGGCAAAATCAGATGGTCGGTGGATGTCGATCCGCAGGAGGCTTGATTATCGGCAATACGATGCCGTCTGAAAACCGTTTCAGACGGCATTTTTATTCCGGATCGTCTGTAAACGCGTTCGCTCGAAAAATCGGTACGAATGTCAGCAGGTAAAGCACGAACACGGCGGCGGTCAGAATCGCGGGGACAGTGATGAAGAATATCGGGTTCACGTTCATTAAAACAGCGCGCGAGACGGCGGCGGCAAAGAGGATGGGGACGGCGATGCGGCAGAGTTTGGGGTAGTCGAGCTTGGTAAAGCCGCTGTGCCACAGTCCGGCAGTCAGCCACACCATCATCACGCCGCCCGTCATGCCGCCGAGGGTAATCAGGTGCATGGGCGCGGAGGCGGGCAGGTTTTGCAATTTCGCCGCGCCTGTCCACAGATAGCCTGCCGCGGCAAAGAGCTGGAGCAGGTAATAAGTGCGGACGTAGTGTTTGCGCAGGAGTTCGTGATGGTGAAGCTCACGCAGCTTGGCAAGCAGGATGAAGCCGACGGCGAGCGCGGTAAAACCGGCGGTTTGCGCGGGCAGCCAAAGTTCGGCGGCGGCGTGCAAGAGCAGGAAAGTAATAGCGATGTTTTTATAAACGATATTTGGAATAAAAACAGGGTCTTTCAGACGGCATTCTTTAAGGGCTTCCGCGCCCAAAAGAATGCTGACGCGGACGGATACGAACATGACCGCCGCCATATTCAAATGCACTTGCGCGCGCAGTAAGTTCAAATCGCCGCCGACGGCATAGGCCGTCTGAAAAATAGTAAACGCGGCAAGCAGCATTAAGAGGGCGAAGTTATCAGTGTTGCGGTCGAGCCAAATCAGCCAGACGCAGAACAGCAGCAACACCAGCCAATAGGCAGCGACGAAAAACGAGGCAGTTTGCGGCGAAAAGGGCAGTATAGCGGATGCGGCGAGCAATAATGCCGCCAAAATGGTCGAGGCAGGCTTCAGGTTGCCCGAAAAACCCGTCCAATCCAACAAAGCCGCAGTCAGGAAACCACCATATGCCGCAGGCAGCATGAGTTCTAAGAAGATTTGGCGGTGCAAAATGACGGCACTAGGGCTGATGAAAAACACCAGCGCGCCGAGTATGGCAAGCACCGCCGCACTGACGAAAAACGGCCGCATGGGGTGGGTGAAAAATTTATTCATCGCTTGGCTTGATTCTGTATGAAGATGTTTTCGGATATGGATTTATTGGGCGGACAGGGCTGTATCTTTTGTTGAAGAGGCAAGCCTGCGGTTTGCCTGCCCTCTCCCTAGCCCTCTCCCACGGGGAGAGGGGATTAGGCTGTCGAGCCCGAACATTCTCAGGTTTACCTACCATCCGATTCTCAATCCTGAGCCCTCTGATTTTCAGCAACCTGTTCCTTTTCTCTCTGCGGGAGAGGGAATCGGGCTGACAAACCCGAACATTCTCAGGTTTACCCACCATCTGATTCTTAATCCCGGACTCTCTGATTTTCAGAAACCTGATTCCCTCTCCCCGTGGGAGAGGGTTAGGGAGAGGGCAACGAACCGCAAGGTTCGTCAGGCACTCAAATCCCCTTATCACTCATAATAATGAATCCCCTGAAACTCCCTTGCTACCACGGCTTCTTCAAAAGCCGAATCGCGTTCGGACAGCGGCGTGGGCAGGGTTATCACGTTTTGCACGTTCATGCCCTTAGTGGAAAGCAGCATGATTTCATGGCTCAGGCGCGCGGCTTCGAAGCGGTCGTGCGTTACCAGCATACACGCCATGCCCTGCCGCTCGATTTTCTCCACCAGCATGGCGACCAAAATATCGCGCAAATCGCGATCCAAACCGACAAACGGCTCGTCCAGCAAAGCAAGGTCGCAGCCGCACAGCAGCAGGCGCAAAAATGCCACCCGTTTTGCCATACCGCCGGACAACTCGGTCGGATATTTGTTCATATCGCCCGCAGTCAGCCCGACTTTCGCCGCCAGCGCGACGATTTCGCCTTCATCGGGTTTGTCCATAAAAATCGCGATATTCTGCATCGCGGTCAAGTTTTCCGGCAGGCGGTTTTCCTGAAACAGAAAACCCGTTTTACGGAAAGTATTACGTATCGTGCCCGATTTTGGCGTTTCCAAGCCCGCAATCAACCGCAAAACCGTCGTTTTGCCGCAGCCGCTCGGCCCGAACAAGGCCTTCACTTCGCCGTGTTGCAGGTTCAAACTGAAATCGCGCACGATGGGGTCGCGGAGAATTTCAAAACGCACGTTTTCAAGACAGAGCATCATCTTCTCCACGGCATAAACAAAATTTCCAAAGGCTTGGTAATCAGGTATTCAAACAGCGACACAAACACAATGACCAACACCACATAAGCCATCACCGTCGAAGTCTCCAGCATCGCCCTCGCGTCCGCAATCCGCGCGCCCACGCCTTCGCTCGCGCCCAAGAGTTCCGCCATAATCACCACCTTCACCCCCATCGCCACCGCCACGCCGACGCTGGAGATCACATAGCCCGTCAGATGCGGGATATACAGATAGCGGATTTTTTTCAGACGGCCTAATTTATAAGCGTCAAACAATTCCTCATGCTGCTTGTTCACGCTCGCCATCCCGACCGCCGCACTCGCAAACGTCAGCGGCGCAACCAACACAATGATGGTAAACAACACACTCGGATTGCCGAAACCAAACCAAAACAGAGCCATTACCACCCAAATAATCGGCGGCATCGCCAACAAAATCGTAATCACAGGCTTGAGCAACGCCATCGCCGTCTTAAAACTGCCCGCCACCAGCCCCGCCGCCAATCCCGCTACCAGCGCAACCGAAATTCCCACCACCGACCGCCATAGAGAAATCCCAATTTCGTTTTTCTGAAAATGTTTCAATAAATCAAACGACTTTTGAAACACCTCGACTGGCGCAGGCAGCATAAACTCGCCGAACACGGCACTGCCCCATGCCCACAACACCACCACCACCATCGCCACACTCAGACCGGCAAAGCCGCTCCAAAGGTAGTCGATGATGTAAAACACTGCAGGCTGCGGTTTGCGGATTTTGTCGGTTTTAATCATGGTTTGAGTGTTGGTTGATGGGGATGGTTTGGGGATGATAGGCCGTCTGAAAAATCAGTTATCAGGATATTTGTATCCGACAGTTTGTTCAGCTATGCCGTAAAGTCGGATGCCGGAGTCTGACCCACGGTTACCACCCGCCGTCATTCCCGCGCAGGCGGGAATCCAGAAGTTTGACACTGCTGCAATTTTAAAACATTCCTGCAATATCAGAGACTGGATTCCCGCCTGCGCGGGAATGACGGCTTTTTGTGTACTGTTCTAACTATTATCTGATAGGCCGTCTGAAAAGAGTAGATCGGATACTCGTATCCGACAGCCCAGTTTAGCCGAAATATCGGATTCAAGAATCTGATCTACGCTGCTGATAATGTCCTTATAGCCCGTCTGAAAATGACAAGTCAGATTTCATGGTTACTCCACTATTTTCAGACGGCCTCTTTCCTCCTTTTAAGCCAAGAAGAACCCGTTATCCGGCAGCTTGCCGCCCAGAAGTTTCGGGTTGAACTGCATCAGGATTTCGTAAAACTTCAAAATCTCGTCCTTCACTTCGCTGCCTTTGGTTACCGTCAGCCGCGCGCCGTCCAAGCCCATGACTAGGGCGGGTTCGGGGGCGGGGAGGTAGTTTTTGCCGATTTTCGCCGCGCTTTGGCGGTTGGTCAGTATCCAGTTGAGCGCGTTTTTCAAATCCTGATGGAAGAGGTCGAACTGTGCCTTGTGTGCGTGGAAATATTCTTCGTTGGCGATGATGCCTGCCATCGGAATCAGTGGTTTGGTGTCAAACGTCTGCCCCCATGCTTTTACCAAATCAAAGCCGCGTACGACGTTTATGCCCATGGTTTTACCTTTAAGCAGGCTGGCGGTTGCCATCGGTTCGGGCAGGATGACGGCGTGGTAGTCTTTGCTCAAAAATAGTCCGACTGCTTCGGGCGGTGTGGCAGCGTATGTAATGCTGACTTTGTGTGCGTCGATTTTCAGTTTTTTCAACAAGGCTTGCAGCACGATGTCGGGCATGTCGTTTTTAAACGGCACGAGGATTTTTTTGCCGACCAAATCCTGCGGCGAGGTAATCGCGCTGCCTTTGCACATCAGCTGAGTGATGCCGTTGGTCAAAATATTGACCATGCCGACTTTCTGCCCTTGGTTGCGCAGGTTTACGCCGACATTACTCGGACTCATCATGACTTTAAATTGTCCGCTCGCCACGCCCGCGCGCAGTTGATCGGGCGATCGCCAGATTTTCAGCGATACATCTGCCTGTTTCGCCAGCTTGCCTTGCAACGCCGCTACGGCAATGGTTACGCTGGGCATCGCAGGCGCGCCGTACACGGTAAATTGCTCTTTACCGGCTGCCAACAATGAAGGCGAAACGCCTGCGGCTGCCAGCGCGGCGGTCATTTTTAAGAAATCACGTCTTTTCATATCCATTTTTTTATCTCCTAATTCTTAATAAGCCGGTGTGGCATTCTTTCAGACGGCCTGATTTTAAAAAGCCGCATGCAAACTCAACCAATATGTCCTGCCCGGTGCATACACTACGCTGGGGGATAGGGCGAGGACGTGGTCGCCGCTGATGTGTTCGGCGTATTTTTTGTTGAACACGTTGTTCACGCCCAAGCGCAAGCCGTATTTGTCTTTGATGTTTACGCCTGCGTACACATCGGCAACGGTAAAGCCTTTGGCGGCTTCGCGTTTGTCTATGCCCAGACCGCTTGCCGCGTCAAAATCGCCGCGCGTTTGTTTGGCGACAAAGCGTGCCGCCGCGCCAATGTTGTAGCTGCCGTGGGCAAAGTAGTTTTTGTAGTCGGCTTGGACGGCGGCTTCAAACGGACGGATTTGATAGAGCGGCCTGCCGTCGGTTTCGTTGTGTCCGTAGTTGTAGGCGGCTTTGATGCCTGCGGCCCAATGCGGATTGAAGTTGTAACGCGCGTAGGCCTGCGCGGTAATGAGGCGTGCGTCCACGTTGCGTGTGATGATGCCGCCGCCGTTGGATGAAATACCGCTTTGTCCGTGTGCGCGGTCAAAAATAATCAGGTCTTTGACTTTGTCCGCCACAAGCGTGCCGCCCACGTTCCATCCCGCGCCTGCGAGCGAGTTCATATAGCCGTTGTAGTAGTCGTTGCGGCTGTCGGCGGTGAGCTTGATGCGGTTGTGTTTTTCGTTTTTCAGCAGGGGATTGCCCACGATAGCGGCGGCCGGTTTGGAATCTGTTAACGCGCCGTTCGTACGGTTTTGCATGATGGCGGCAAGCGAGTTGAAGCGTTCGGTGTTGTCGCCGATGCGTTCCAAATGTGCGAGGGAAATGCTGTATTTTTGCGTTTCAGACGGCGTGAAATCGTATTTGAGTTCGCCCGACAAAGCACGACGGCGCACTTTGCCGTTGAAGTCGTAGCCGTAATGGGTTTTCCAGATTTGTTGTGATGAGGCGAAGGAAAAACCGGGTTTTATTGGGTTTTCAGGCTGTGCCGTATTTTTGCGTACGTCCGCTTCGTTGAGTTCGTAGCTTAAGCCCAAGCCCAGTTTGTGTTGGTCGTCAAACTTGTAAGACAAGGTATCGGCAATGCGCCAGCGGTCGAGGTGTACATCGGCGAAACGGTAGCCGTTGAGGAAGTCGCGCATGGGAGTGTGGGCGTTGCGCTCGCCGTTTTGGCTGTCATTGCGGTAGCTGACGGCGGCGGTGTTGTGGAACTTGCCGAAATCCGCGTCGTGTTTGAGCGAGAAATCATACACTTTGCGGTCAAGCTCTACGAACACTTGCTGCGGCGTATTGTTTTGGCGCAGGGAGTAATTGTCGGCATGGCGTTTGAGTTTGATGACGCCTGCTTCCGCGCTGACCGTATTGCTCAAATCGGCATTACCCCAACGCGCGTTGAGTTTGGCGATGTGGCGTTCGGTATCCAATGCGTCGTTGACGAACTGCGGCTGGCGGTCGTTGTTGATGTCGTTGTGCAGATAAGTGAGGCGGTATTCTTGATTTTCAGACGGCACGAAACCGAGTACCAAAGCCTGATTGAAGCGGCTGTATTTCCAATCGGTATCGCGCCCGCCGCCGTCTTTATAACCGTTGGCTTTGGTGTGATTGAGGTTGGCCACGCCGTAAATATTCGCCCCGCGTGCTTGCGCGGTAACGGAGTTGTAAAAACTTTTGCCGTAAAAGCCGCTGTTTGTCTTCAACGGACGGAAGGCTTGGTCTATGTTTTCGGTAACAAAGTAATGATCGCTGCGGTCGGTGCGGTCGAATTGGTTTTCGGGGAAATAGCCTTGCGCTGCGGTCAGGGCAATCGGTTTGGGAGGGGAGAAGGTTTTGACGGATTGTATTTCTTCAGTATTTGCCAGTTGTTCTGCCCAAGACGGAGCAACGGAAAAAACGGTCATCAAAGCCCATGTGAGAGTATTTAGTTTCATTTCTTATCTCATGATAATAATTATTATTTATTATCCTATTAAAAAAAATTTAAGTAAATAAGAAAATGATATAAAAAATTTCCAGATAACCGATACAACAGTTAGAACTTGGGCTTGGGAATATCACGGTAGATGAATTTGGAACCTCTGTCATGCTATTGTTTTTTATCGCAATTGAAAAAAACGCGAACCGAATAGTTCGCGTTTTTTCAGACGGCATCAATTATTTTTTGTCGTCTTTTACTTCTTCAAAGTCGGCATCTACGACGTCATCGTCTTTCTTTGCAGAAGCATTGGTTTGTGCGCTTTCACCTGCTTGGGCTTCGGCTTGCGCTTGAGCGTAAACCATTTCGCCCAGTTTTTGGCTGGCTGCACCCAAAGCTTCGGCTTTGGCATCGATAGCTGCTTTGTCGTCGCCTTTAACTGCTTCTTCGGCTTCTTTCAGCGCGGCTTCGATTTTTTCTTTCTCGGCTGCGTCGAGTTTGTCGCCGTAGTCGGCCAAAGATTTTTTCACAGAGTGAATCAGGGCTTCGGCTTGGTTGCGGGAAGCGACCAATTCAGTCAGCTTTTTATCTTCTTCGGCATTGGCTTCGGCATCTTTCACCATGCGTTCGATTTCTTCTTCGCTCAAACCTGAAGAACCTTGGATGGTAATGTTGGCCGCTTTGCCAGTGCCTTTGTCTTTGGCAGAAACGTGCAAGATACCGTTGGCGTCGATGTCGAAAGTAACTTCAATTTGCGGCACACCGCGAGGTGCGGGTGCGATGTCGCCCAAGTTGAACTGACCCAAAGATTTGTTGGCAGAAGCGCGTTCGCGTTCGCCTTGCAGTACGTGGATGGTTACTGCGCTTTGGTTGTCTTCGGCGGTAGAGAACACTTGCGACGCTTTGGTCGGGATGGTGGTGTTCTTCTGAATCAGTTTGGTCATCACGCCGCCCATGGTTTCGATACCCAAAGACAGAGGAGTTACGTCCAGTAGCAATACGTCGCTGCGGCCGCCGCTCAATACTTCGCCTTGGATCGCTGCGCCTACGGCAACGGCTTCGTCAGGGTTTACGTCTTTGCGCGGTTCTTTGCCGAAGAAGTCTTTAACGGCTTCTTGTACTTTCGGCATACGGGACTGACCGCCGACCAAAATCACGTCGTCGATGTCGCTGGTGCTCAAGCCTGCATCTTTCAATGCGGTGCGGCAAGGCTCGATAGAGCGGGCAATCAAGTCTTCAACCAGGCTTTCAAATTTGGCACGGGTGATTTTCATGGCCAAGTGTTTCGGACCGGTTGCGTCCATGGTGATGTACGGCAGGTTAATTTCGGTTTGCTGGCCGCTGGATAATTCGATTTTGGCTTTTTCGGCAGCTTCTTTCAGGCGTTGCAATGCCATCACGTCTTGTTTCAAATCAATGCCTTGCTCTTTTTTGAACTCAGCGATGATGTAATCAATGAGGCGTTGGTCGAAATCTTCGCCGCCCAAGAAGGTATCGCCGTTGGTTGCCAATACTTCGAATTGTTTGTCGCCGTCGAGGTTGGCGATTTCGATGATGGAAATATCAAAAGTACCGCCGCCCAAGTCATATACGGCTACTTTGCGGTCTTTGTTGTCGCCTTTGTCCATACCGAATGCCAAAGCGGCTGCGGTTGGTTCGTTGATGATGCGTTTTACGTCCAAACCGGCGATACGGCCTGCGTCTTTGGTAGCTTGACGTTGGCTGTCGTTGAAGTAGGCAGGGACGGTAATCACGGCTTCGGTTACTTTTTCGCCCAAGTAAGCTTCGGCGGCTTCTTTCATTTTACGCAGGACTTCTGCGGAAATTTGAGGAGGAGACAGCTCTTTGCCTTGTGCTTTTACCCATGCGTCGCCGTTGTTGGCTTTGATGATTTCGAAAGGCATGGATTCGATGTCGCGTTGGACTTCTTTGCCTTCAAATTTGTGGCCAATCAAACGTTTGGCAGCGTAAATAGTGTTTTTAGCGTTGGTTACCGCTTGGCGTTTTGCCGGTGCGCCGACGAGGATTTCGCCACCGTCCAGATAAGCGATAACGGATGGTGTGGTGCGTGCACCTTCTGCGTTTTCGATAACTTTGGTTTGACCGTTTTCGGAAATGGCCAAACAAGAGTTGGTTGTACCTAAGTCGATACCGATTACTTTTGCCATGTGGATACTCCTATTTGATTTTGCTTATTTTGAGAAATATGTTGGAACATTTTGTCCCGATGGGCTGTAAATAGGGCGGGCGGCGGGCTGTTTCAAGCTACAGCATGGTTATAAGTATATAACTTTATGAATATATTGGTTTTATATTTGATTTAATACATTTGGCTCCAATGCATTCAACATAATATTTCAAATGGCAGGCAGGTTTATTCATAGACGATGCCGGCGAGCATTTCCTGTTCGTTCAAGTTACCGTACTCTTTTTCCCAGTCGTGTGAAGACTCGATGATGTCGCATTCTTTGGAAAGGGAGACTTGTTCTGCATCCATATCTTTGGCGTTCAGCATGTTGAATTGTTCGCACAGGGATGCGGATAAAGTGATGTCGGGCTGTTTGGCTTCAGAACGGTTTTCTTGGAAGGCAAAGCAGAATGCGGTAAATGCCGCAGTATAGATAAGATATTTGACGGTTTTCTTCATTTTTCTATCCTTTTTCTGTCAATTCAGGATTAAACCTATAGAAAATCTGAAAAATTATGTATTGAGTAAGAAAAATCATACTTTAAATTCAGTTTATCATAGCTGTTCCGTTTTTGGGATAACTAAGGTAAAATATATTTCATGTTTACTTTAGATGATTGAATGAAGGGGAGTGGAAGGATATTTATGGAAACCTTTAAAGACAGACTGGTTTTTTTATGGAAAAGCGAAGCGAGGCAGGCAAAAATCGCATCCGATATTGAAATGACGATTGCGGGCTTCAGCAGGATATGGAATGAAGGTGGTCTGCCAAAGTCTGAAACATTGAAAAAAATCAAGCAGTTGAAGGGGTGTAGTATCGATTGGCTGTTGACCGGGGAGGGTAATCCGTTTCCGGATGAAGCCCCAAAAAAATCCCTTGCTTACGATACCTTGGGAAATGAAGTCGATACGGACGAGTTTGTCTTCGTGCCGAGATATGATATTCGGGCGGCTGCGGGATACGGGCAGTTTGTCGATCATGAGGAACCTGTATTTACAATGGCGTTCAGACGGCATTGGATTGAGAATTATGTTACCCGCGATACGAAAAACCTGTCTGTAATTTCCGTCAAGGGGGATTCTATGGAGGGGGTTTTGAATGACGGAGATTCGATTTTGGTCAATCATGGGGAAAATACGCCGAGGGACGGTCTGTATGTGTTGCGGATTAATGAAAATCTGCTGGTTAAACGTTTACAGATTGTACCAGGCGGGATTATCAATGTGATTTCTGCAAACGAGGCTTATCCTACTTTTGAAATCAATTTGAACGACTTGACCGATGATGTGGAGATTATCGGGCGTGTCGAGTGGTTCGGCAGGACGATTTGAGTTTGGGGCTTGAAATTGCAGGCGGTCAAACTTATCTATTGGGACAATTCCTTTTTCAAAGGCGAAGCCCTGCTTGCCTTTGAAGGGGGTTTGAGAGAGAATGCAGAAAATATTATATTAAGGAATAACACCATGTCGGACGAAAGCCCTATTATTTTTACTGACAGCTGCTGTGTCAAAGTTGCCGATTTGATTGCCGAAGAGAACAACCCCGATTTGAAATTGCGGGTTTTTGTCAACGGCGGCGGCTGCTCGGGTTTCCAGTACGGATTTACTTTTGACGAAATCAAAAACGACGACGATTTTGAAATTGAGAAAAACGGTTTGGTCTTTTTGGTCGATCCGATGAGCTATCAATATCTGGTCGGTGCGGAAATCGACTATACCGAGAGTCTGCAAGGTTCGCAATTCGTCATCCGCAATCCGAATGCGGAAACAACCTGCGGTTGCGGATCGTCGTTTTCCGTATGACCGCTTGGTTTGTGTGATGCCGTCTGAACGTTCAGACGGCATTTTTACTTTTGGAAAATATATTATCGGGATGAATTCACATATAATCCGATTGTTTGAAGATGAATCGGGTTTCCCGAAAGGAACGGGCGGAACGGTATCAGGCGTATTTGTTCCCTTATGATTGAGATGAGTAAAGATTACCGAAACGATTTGTACGATGTATATGTTTCTTACCCGCCCCAAGTGGATCGCGGGCTTATCCGGGAGTGCCTTAAGGAGAATCTCGGCGAGGAAAAGGCGGAAGGATTGATCGAATCGCTCGATTCCAAACCGCAAGTGCTGGTTGAGGAAAAATGCACTTGGGCGAAACGGGAAGAGTTGCACGATTATTTCAGCTATTTGGGTTTGGATATTATTACCCGGAGATATATGGAGTTGGAAACGGTCGTGTCGCCGGAGGAAGGGGAGGGCGAAGGAGAAGGCGCGGATGGGGAAATGCCCGAATATCTTGAACTTCATGGCGGGCGGGAAGATGATATTTCCGCACCTTCGCAACCCGAACCGCCGACCCGCAATATCAAACTGCTGGTTTTCGGGCTGCTGATTGCCTTTTTGGGCTATCTGCTCGGTAAGATTTTTTGATTGTCCGATAAATGCTGTATTCGGGATTTTATATATGAAATGGTTGAAACGCCTGACGGTCATTGTCGGGACTTTTTACCGCTATCGGCTGGCAGGTCTGTGCGCTTCGCTGATGGGTAGCGGTTGGATATGCGCTCTGCTGAAAATGATGCCGCAGTCGTCCAAATTGAAAAACGAACCGCCTGCCGTCCGTCTGCGCCTTGCCTTGGAAAGCCTGGGGCCGATTTTCATCAAGTTCGGGCAGGTATTATCTACGCGCCCCGATTTGATTCCGCACGATTACGCCGTCGAACTGGCAAAGCTGCAAGACAAAGTGCCGCCTTTTGACGCGCGGCTTTCGCGTGAACAAATCGAAAAATCGCTGGGCCAGCCCATCGAAAAGCTGTATGCGGAATTTGAAACCGAGCCCGTCGCCAGCGCATCCATCGCCCAAGTACACAAAGCCCGCCTGCATTCGGGCGAACGAGTGGCGGTTAAAGTTTTGCGCCCCAACCTTTTGCCCCTTATCGAACAGGATTTGTCGCTGATGCGTTTCGGCGCGGCTTGGGTCGAACGCTTGTTTTCAGACGGCAGGCGTCTGAAGCCGCGCGAAGTGGTGGCGGAGTTCGACAAATACCTGCACGACGAGTTGGATTTGATGCGCGAAGCCGCCAATGCAGGACAGCTCGGACGCAATTTTCAAAACAGCAATATGCTGATTGTGCCCAAGGTGTTTTACGACTACTGCACAAGCGACGTGCTGACAATCGAATGGATGGACGGCACGCCGGTATCCGATATAGCCAAACTCAAAGCAGACGGCATCGATTTGCACAAACTCGCCGATTACGGCGTGGAAATCTTCTTCACGCAAGTCTTCCGCGACGGTTTTTTCCATGCGGATATGCACCCCGGCAATATTCTGGTTGCCGCCGACAACCGCTACATCGCCCTTGATTTCGGCATCGTCGGTACACTGACCGATTACGACAAACGCTACCTCGCCATTAACTTCCTCGCCTTCTTCAACCGCGATTACCACCGCGTCGCCACCGCCCACATCGAATCGGGCTGGGTGCCCGCCGACACGCGCGCGGAAGAATTGGAAGCCGCAGTTCGCGCCGTGTGCGAACCTGTGTTCAACAAACCGATTTCGCAGATTTCCTTCGGCTTGGTGCTGATGCGTCTGTTTGAAGTCAGCCGCCGCTTCAACGTCGAAATCCAACCGCAGCTTGTGCTGCTGCAAAAAACGTTGCTCAATATTGAAGGTCTGGGTCGCCAACTCGATCCCGATTTGGACTTGTGGAAAACCGCCAAACCGTTTTTGGTGAAATGGATGAACGGGCAGGTCGGCCCTAAAGCCCTTTGGCGCAACCTCAAAAACGAAGCCCCCGACTGGGCGCAAATCATCCCTTCATTGCCGCGCAAAATCAATGCCTTGGTCGATGAGGCGCGCCGGCAGGAAATGCGCGATGCCTATATCCATTTGGTCAAAGTGCAGCAGCGGCAAAGCCTGTGGCTGGCTGTGATTGCGGTTGTTTTGCTGCTGATTTTGCTTTTGAAATAGGCTTTGTCCGAATCATCGCCCGACTCCGCCCGTTTATAAGGAAACCGGTTATAGTGGATTAACAAAAACCAGTACAGCGTTGCCTCGCCTTAGCTCAAAGAGAACGATTCTCTAAGGTGCTGAAGCACCAAGTGAATCGGTTCCGTACTATCTGTATTGTCTGCGGCTTCGTCGCCTTGTTCTGATTTTTGTTAATCCACTATATTTCCGGTTGCGTGGGAATCGGGGGTATCGAATAAAAGGCATTTTGTCCGACTGACAAGTGCCGGCATCGGCGGCATATCAAGGCGCGGGCTTGAAGCGGGCAATGCCGTCTGAAGCCCGTTTGGCGTTTCAGACGGCATTGGTGCGGATATTCAAATCATAAAGTCGATTTCGGCAAACTGGATATTTTGATCCATATCCGCCGACGGTGTTTTGAGCGACCGCGCCACGGGTTTGGCGGGTACGCCGACAACCGTGATGGACGGAGGCACGTCTGAAACCACGACGCTGCCCGCCCCGATTTTGGCATTGCTGCCGATGTGGATATTGCCCAATATCGAGGCGTTTGCGCCGATCATCACGCCGTCGCCGATTTTGGGGTGGCGGTCGCCACCTTCTTTTCCCGAACCGCCGAGCGTTACGCCGTGCAAAATCGAAATATTGTTGCCCAACACGGCGGTTTCGCCGGCAACAAAGCCAGTGGCGTGGTCGAGCATCAGCCCGTATCCGAAACGGGCGGCGGGATGGATGTCCACGCCGAATACTTCGGACATACGGTTTTGCAGGAAATACGCCAGCGTTTTGCGCCCGTCGAGATACAGCCGGTGGTTGATGCGGTGTGCCTGAATCGCGTGGAAGCCTTTGAAATATAAAAGCGGCAGCGAATATTCGTCGCAGGCGGGATCGCGTTCGTAGATGGCTTTCAAGTCTGCTTCGACGCATTTGCCGATTTGGGTGTCGCTGCCCAACGCCTGCTGGTAGATTTCAAACAGCGCGCGCACGTCCATAATCGGGCTGCCGAGTTTGCTAGAAAGGTGGTAGGCAAGGACGGAGCCGAGGGACTCGTGGCGCAACACGGTTTGGTGCAAAAAACTTGCCAGCATCGGTTCGGCGGCGGCAGCGGCGGCGGTTTCTTCGCGGATGGTGTGCCAGAGGTCGGAACCGTTTGTGTTCAAATGGTTTTTTTTCATAATGGATGCCGTCTGAAAAGCATAAGGTCGGCGGTATCTTACCGTTTATATGGTTTTTGCGGTAGGGTATTCGGCGGCGGATGTGAAATTTCCTGCCTTTGCTTGAAGTTTCTTGAAAATGTCCTTATCTTGTGCGCGTGATAACCGGATTTTGATTTCCAATTGTTTTAAGGGATACGATATGAGCGAACAGACACAGCAACAGCAAAACAGTGAAGAAGTGTTGGAAAATGTGGAGGCGGAAACTTCCGTCGAAGAGGCCGGAACAGCGGAAACATCAGAAAATAATCCTGATGGACGGGAAACGACTGTTGCGCCGACTTATGAGGATTTGCAGGCGCGTGTTGCCGGGCTGGAAGCGCAGTTGAAAGACGAACAACTGCGTGCTTTGGCAAACGAGCAGAACCTGCGCCGCCGCCACCAGCAGGAAATTGCCGATACGCACAAGTTCGCCGGACAGAAGTTTGCCGTGGAAATGTTGCCGGTCAAGGATTATCTGGAAATGGCGCTTTTGGATCAGAGCGGCAATTTCGATGCGCTGAAAATGGGCGTGCAGATGACTTTGAACGAGTTGCAGAAAGCATTTGATGCCACACAAATCAAGGAAATCAATCCTAAAGCGGGCGACAAGCTCGATCCGAATATCCATCAGGCGATGCAGGCGGTGGCTAGCGAACAGGAACCCAATACCGTGGTCGGCGTGATGAAGAAGGGCTATACCCTGTCCGACCGCGTGTTGCGTCCGGCTATGGTTACGGTGGCGCAAAAAGAAGCCTGAAGGCGCCTGGAGAATAATCTGATTTATTTCCTGAAGCGCGTTTTGCGTATGAACCGATCGAAGTAAAGCGGCAATGCCGTCTGAACCCGCCTGTCGGGCTTCAGACGGCATTTTATAGTGGATTAACAAAAATCAGGACAAGGCGACGAAGCCGCAGACAGTACAAATAGTACGGCAAGGCGAGGCAACGCTGTACTGGTTTTTGTTAATCCACTATATTTCGGCGTTAACGGTCAACCCGTATGCCTCCTGCCTGTTTTTCTTCATCCAGTTTCTTTTGCAGGGTGTCGCAAGGCGTGTCGCAGTCGCACATTTTTTTCATACCTAAAGCGGTAATGCCGCCGCAGCTTCCCTTGATGGTGCGTTTTGAGAAGATATAGCCGACTGCCATACCGATGATGACGGTCAGGAAGATGCCGAAGGTAAGGAGCAGGGTTTTCATAGTGTTTCCCAATCGGTGTGTGTTTAACGGAGCAGCTTGGCAAATTCGGAAGACATCGCGGTGCGGTAGCCGCCTTTATCCCTGACAATCAGGAAAATGGCGAGTTTTTCGCGCTCTGCCAGCTTCAGGGCTTCGGTTTCGCCCAACACGAATAAGCCTGTGGACAAGCCGTCCGCTGTCATCGCGCTGTCTGCGACCACGCTGATGGAGGCGAGGTTGTGGCTGATGGGGCGTTTGTTGTTCGGGTTGATGATGTGGGAGAGGCGTTTGCCGCTTTTATCGACGTGGAAAATACGGTAATCGCCGGAAGTGGCAAGCGAACGGTTGTTCAGCGGGACGATGATTTGCGTATTGCCGCCTTGGACGATATTGGGCTGCTCGATACCGATGCGCCACGGTTCGCCGCGCGCGTTTTTGCCTTTGCCGTGCAACTCGCCGCCGATTTCGACCAGATAATTTTGAATGCCGTATTTTTCCAGTTCGCCCGCAACTTTATCAACGCCGAAGCCTTTGGCAATCGAAGATAAATCCAAATAGGCTTTGGGGTGGGTTTTGCTCAAGGAGGCGGAATCTTTGTCTTGTTGCAAAATGATTTTGTCTATGCCCGTATAAGATGCCGCCTGTTTGATTTGTTCCGGTGTCGGTTCCCGGGTAACGGATTTGTCGGGACCGAATCCCCAAAGGTTGACCAAAGGGCCGACGGTTACGTCCAGTGCGCCGTGCGTCAGGCGGTTCAGGCGGATGGCTTCGGCGGTAACGTGTGCGAAGTCGCTTGAAATGCGGAGGGGTTTGTTGGCTGTGTGTTGGTTGAACCGGCTGATTTCGGAATCAGGCTGGTAGGTGGACATCTGCCGGTTGACTTCTTTAAGCGCGTCATCGATGCGCTTTTGTATTTCGGCAGGTGAGGGGAGTTTGTCCCGATTATTTGAAAGGTATTTGACGGTATAGGTCGTGCCCATCGTTTCGCCTTGAAGGGTAACGGTTTGCGCGGTTTGTTCCGAGCAGGCGTTCAGGAAGATAAAACCCAGGGCAAATATCAAGGCGCGGATAAAGTTCGGCAGGCGTGTTTCAGACGGCATAGTGTTTGATGGTTTTGGCAAATGACCTGAATTATATCGCAAAACGGCCGGTATGTTTTTATGCCGATGCCGTCTGAAGGGGGTTCGGGCGGCATCGCCCGTCGTTTAGGTGGCGGTATTTAAATCAGGACAAGGCGACGAAGCCGCAGACAGTACAAATAGTACGGCAAGGCGAGGCAACGCCGTACCGGTTTTTGTTAATCCACTATAAAAAACAAACCGGTGTTTTACCAACCGGTTTGTCAGGGTTTGATGGTCAGCGCGTCCTGCGTTGCCATTTGTTGTAGTAGTATTCGTAATCTTCATCACGACCGCCCGATTCGATCCAATCATCGTATTCGGGGCTGTTTTCAAAGCTGTCAGACATTATCCGTACCTCGCAAAATGGGTTTATCGATACTTCTTTGCTTTTCCGCCAAAATATTTAACCGCACATTCGCTGCAGGGTAAAAAATGGAAGTTCAACGATATTGATACGGGTATGGGCGGATGCCGTCTGAAAGGTGTTCGGACGGTATCGGATAGAAAAAGGAAGAAACCGAGGTTTCTTCCTTTTGTATTTGAGGTTGGGTTTTAACCGCCGAAATCGTCCAAGAGGATGTTTTCGTCTTCCACACCCAAGTCTTTGAGCATTTTGATGACGGACTGGTTCATAATCGGCGGGCCGCACATATAAAATTCGCAGTCTTCCGGTGCTTCGTGGTTTTTCAGATGGTTTTCGTAAACCACGTTGTGGATGAAGCCCGTGTAGCCGTCCCAGTTGTCTTCAGGCAGCGGGTCGGACAGGGCGATGTGCCACGTGAAGTTCGGGAACTCGGCTGCGAGTTGGTCGAAGTCTTCGACATAGAACATTTCGCGTTTGGAACGTGCGCCATACCAGAAGGTAATTTTGCGTTTGGAGTTCAAACGTTTCAACTGGTCGAAAATGTGGGAACGCATCGGTGCCATACCCGCACCGCCGCCGATAAATACCATTTCGGCATCAGTGTCTTTGGCGAAAAATTCGCCGAACGGGCCGGAAATCGTAACTTTGTCGCCGGGTTTGAGCGACCAGATGTAGGACGACATTTGTCCCGGAGGCGCATCGGGTACGCGCGGGGGCGGCGTGGCGATACGCACGTTCAGCATAATGATGCCTTTTTCTTCAGGATACGAAGCCATAGAGTAGGCGCGCAAAATCGGTTCGTCCACTTTGGAAACGTATTGCCACAGATTGTATTTGTCCCAGTCTTCGTGATATTCCTCGGGAATGTCGAAGTCTTTGTAGGCAACGGTGTGCGGTGGGGCTTCAATTTGGATGTAGCCGCCGGCACGGAAGGGGACTTCTTCGCCTTCGGGAATGGCAAGCTTGAGTTCTTTAATGAACGTGGCTTTGTTGTCGTTGGAGATGACGGTGCATTCCCATTTTTTCACGCCGAACACTTCTTCGGGTACTTCGATGTCCATGTCGGTTTTGACATTGACTTGGCAGGACAAACGGCAGCCTTCGCGCGCTTCGCGTTTGTTGATGTGGGACAACTCGGTCGGCAGAATGTCGCCGCCGCCGCTTTTCACGACAACGCGGCATTGTCCGCACGAGCCGCCCCCGCCGCAGGCGGAGGGGATAAAGATGCCTTCGTTGGCAAGCGCGCCCAAGAGTTTGCCGCCGGCGGGCATCGTCAGCTCTTTTTCGCCGTTGACTTTGATGGTGATGTCGCCTTCGCTGACCAGCTTGGATTTGGCAAACAGAATCATCAGTGCCAAAACCAAGACGATGACGGTAAACATCACGATACCTAAAATAATCTCCATACCGATCCCTTTCTTATAACTGGATGCCGGAGAACGACATAAACGCCATCGCCATCAGGCCGGCGGCGATAAAGGTAATGCCCAGGCCTTTGAGGCCTTTGGGAGCGTCCGAATATTTCATTTTTTCGGTAATGCCCGCCAAAGCGACAATCGCCAACATCCAGCCCAAACCCGCGCCGAAGCCGTACACGACGGATTCGCCGAAGTTATACTCGCGCTGCGCCATAAAGGATACGGCGCCGAAAATCGCGCAGTTCACGGTAATCAGCGGCAGGTAGATGCCCAATGCGTTGTAGAGGGCTGGGACGAATTTGTCCAAGAACATTTCCAAAATCTGTACCAAAGCGGCAATCACGCCGATGAAGGTGATGAATTTCAAAAAGGTCAAATCCACGCCTTCGACAATCGCGCCGTCTTTGAGCAGCGAGTAAACCAATTGGTTGGCGGGGACGGACAGCCCGAGTACGAAAATTACCGCCACACCCAAACCGAATGCGGTGGATACTTTTTTGGATACCGCCAAAAACGTGCACATACCCAAAAAGAAGGATAGCGCCATATTTTCAATGAAGACGGATTTGATAAAGAGGCTCAAATAGTGTTCCATAGCTTATTCCTCCGCCTGTTCGGGTTTCCAGGTACGCAGACCCCAAATCAAAAAGCCGATGATGAAGAACGCGCTGGGGGCGAGCAGGAAGAGGCCGTTGGTCTGATACCAGCCGCCGTCCTGCACAGTTTGGAAAACGGTGTAGCCCAAGAGCTTGCCCGAGCCGATCAGTTCGCGGACGGTGGCGACGACAAGCAGCATCATCCCGTAGCCCGCGCCGTTGCCGATGCCGTCGATCAGGCTTTCCAGCGGCGGCTCTTTCATCGCAAATGCTTCGGCGCGACCCATCACGATACAGTTGGTAATAATCAGACCGACGAATACGGAAAGCTGTTTGGACAATTCGTAGGCAAATGCCTGCAAGAGTTGGTCGACCAGTGTAACCAGCGACGCGATAATCGCCATTTGTACGATGATGCGGATGCTGTTGGGGATGTAGTTGCGTACCAGCGAAATGAAGAAGCTGGAAAAACCGGTTACCAAACTGACGGAAATACCCATCACGATGGCCGTCTGAAGTTTGGTGGTAACCGCCAAAGCCGAACAAATACCCAAAACCTGCAAGGCAATCGGGTTGTTGTCGATAAAGGGTGAAAACATTAAGTGTTTCAAGCGTTTCATATCAGCCATTATTGCGCTCCTGCTGATTTCAATTTGTTCAGGTAGGGGATATAGCCGTTTTCGCCAAACCAGTAGGCGAACGAACCTTGCACGCCTTTGGATGTCAGCGACGCGCCGGAGAGGGCATCTACGCCGTGTTCTTTGTCTGAACCCGCGCCTTTGCCGACGTGCAGGGCGAGTTTGCCTTGTCCGTCAAACAGTTTTTTGCCGACGAATTTTTGCTGCCACAACGGATTGCCGATTTCGCCGCCCAAGCCCGGGGTTTCGCCTTGTTCGTAGTAGGTAATGCCGTTGATGGTGTTGCCGTCAGGTTGGATGGCGACGAAGCCGTACATGACCGACCACAAACCGTTGCCGTGCATAGGCAGGATGATTTGCCCGATTTTGCCGTCTTCGCCTTTTACCAAATAAACTTCGGTGTATTTGGCACGGCTTTTGATGCCTGCCAAATCGTCTTCGGGTTTGATGCGGATGCTTTGCGCGGGGTCTTTGCCTGCGATGCGCGCGCTGAAGTCTTTCGGCGCGTCTTTCACATATTCGCCGGTCGCCAAATCGACCACGCGTTGCTCGATACGCTCGGCAAAGGTTTTGCTGATGTCGGTGTTTTTATCCATCAAACCGGCCACGCTCAAAATATAGCCTTGTTTATCTTGGAGTTTTTGTTTTTCTTGGATGGGTTTCAAGCCGACGACCGCACCGGCAACGATGACCGAGCAAATCAGGCTGACCGCCAACACCACAATCAGCGTGCCGCTGAAGCTGTCTTTATCGAATTTCTTAGCCATTGCTGCGCGCCTTTCTGCGTTTGATGTTCGCTTGTGCGACGAAATAGTCGAAAATCGGGGCAAACAGGTTGGCAAACAGAATCGCCAACATCATACCTTCGGGGTAAGCCGGATTGACCACACGGATCAATACGCACATCACACCGATTAGCGCGCCGTACCACCATTTGCCGACATTGGTAAAGGAAGCAGAAACGGGGTCGGTTGCCATAAACAGCATACCGATGGCGAAGCCGCCGACGACCAAATGCCAGTACCAAGGCATAGCAAACATAGCGTTGGTGTCCGAACCGATGAAGTTGAACAGCGAAGACATGGCAATCATACCGATCATCACGCCGGCAATAATGCGCCAAGAAGCGATGCGGGCAAACACGATAAACGCGCCGCCGATTAAGAGTGCCAAAGTGGAGACTTCGCCGATGGAGCCGGGCAGTTTGCCGATAAACGCATCCATCCAAGTGATGGTTTGACCGGTTACGGCGTTTTTCAGGCCGTCTGCACCGTGTGCCGCCCATTGCGCCAGCGCGGTTGCACCGGAATAGCCGTCAACCGCCGTCCAAACCGCATCGCCGCTCAGGTTGGCTGGGTAGGCGAAGAACAGGAAGGCGCGGCCTGCCAGCGCAGGGTTCATGAAGTTTTTACCCGTACCGCCGAATACTTCTTTCGCAACCACCACTCCGAAGGTAATGCCCAAAGCCGCCTGCCACAGCGGCAGCGTGGGCGGAACGATTAAGGCAAACAGAATCGAAGTAACAAAGAAACCTTCGTTGATTTCGTGTTTGCGTACGGTGGCGAACAAGACTTCCCAAAAACCGCCGACGATAAATACGGTCGCGTAAATCGGCAGGAAGTAAATCGCGCCGAACAGCATTTTGCCCGACACGCCCGCTTCAGACGGCATATTGATGCCCAAAGCGTCGGCAAGGGCGTAATGCCAGTCGTTGGCGATGCTTTGTTGCAGCAAATCAGGCGTTAACGCACCGAATGCCTGTACGCCGACGTTGTACATACCGTAAAACATAGCGGGGAACAAAGCCAGCCACACCAAAATCATCATACGCTTGGAGTCGAGCGCGTCGCGGACGTGCGCCGCTTTGCGCGTTACCGCGCCGGATGTGTAGAAAATCGTCGCCGCAGCTTCATAGAGGGCATACCATTTTTCATGTTTGCCGCCCGGCAGGAAGTGCGGTTCGATTTTTTCCAGAAAATGTTTCAAGCCCATAATCAGCCTTCCTTCTCAATGGTTTCCAGCACCTTGTGCAACAGCGGGCCGTATTCGTATTTGCCCGGGCAGACGAAGCTGCACAAAGCGAGGTCTTCTTCGTCCAATTCCAAGCAACCCAAAGCCTGCGCGCTGTCGGTATCGCCGACGATTAAATCGCGCAAAAGCAAGGTAGGCAGGATGTCCAACGGCATTACGCGCTCGTAAGTACCAATCGGCACCATGGCGCGGTCGCCACCGTTGACGGCTGTCGTGAACTTGAAGAGTTTGTTTTTCAGGAAATGACCGAGGGTCGTACGCGTAATCGAGTATTTGTCCGGCTGCGGCGCAACCCAGCCGAACAGCTCTTTGCTGCGGCCTTCTTCGATAACGGAAATCTGATTGTGGTAGCGTCCCAAATAATCATGCGCGCCTTGTGCAATCGCGCCGTTCAATACAGAACCGGAAATCACGCGGTTGTCCGCGTCAACCAATTCGCCGGCGGTAAGTTGAGACACCTTCGCGCCCAAAACGGTACGCAAGAGGCGCGGTTTGTTGACTTGCGGACCGCCCAAGGCAACCACGCGCTCGATATTCAGACGGCCTGTGGTAAACAAATGACCAATGGCAATCACATCTTGATAATTGATGGTCCAAACGGTTTTATTCGCGCCGACAGGCTCGATGAAATGAATGTGCGTGCCGCTCAAACCGGCAGGATGCGGGCCGCCGAATTCGTGCGTTTCAATGTTGGCAGCGTTTTCAGACGGCACGTCCGCACCAGCTGCTTTACACACATGGATTTTATGTTCGGTCAGGCGGCTTAATACCAACAGGCCGCGTTTGAAGTCTTCGGCGGCTTCTTTGATGATAACCGTAGGATCGGCAGCCAGCGGATTGGTGTCCATCGCATTGACGAAGATGGCGGACGGCTCGGCATCGACGGCGGGAATTTTGCTGAACGGACGGGTGCGCAGCGCGGTCCACAAACCGGATTGAATCAGATTGCGGCGCACTTCTTCGCCGCTCAAGTTTGCCAGCGCTTCAGGTGCGTAGCGATCGAACTCGATTTCGTCGTTGCCTTCAACGGCAATCACGACTGACTGAAGTACGCGCTTTTCGCCACGATGGATGGCGGCGATTTTGCCTGAAGCCGGAGCAGTAAATACTACGCCCGGATTCTTTTTGTCTTCAAACAGCACTTGGCCTTTTTTGACGGCTTCGCCTTCCTTGATTTTCATCGAGGGGCGCATGCCGACATATTCTTCGCCAAGCAACGCGACTTCGGTAATGGCCGGGCCGTCATAAATGACTTGCTCCGGTCTGCCCGCGATGGGCAGGTTTAGACCTTTTTTGATTCTAATCATAGATTTGCATTACTTGTGATGGTTAAGGTAAAAACGGCGTGTTTTGATACGGTGTCGCGAGGCATCAAAAGCATTGAATAAATTAATGTAGCAAAGTGTTAGATTTTATCAGGAATTGTACCTGTTTGTCAGATTCGCCGCTTTTTTCCTTGCGGAAGCCGTTTTTAATTGTCGGAAGGGGAAAATATCGATTTGATTATGCTGAAATTTAAAATGCCGTCTGAATGTTCAGACGGCATAGCGTTTACAGCAGTTTGAAAACGAAAAAGATAAGGGTATGTACGATGAAGACGGGTATCAGGAAGGCGACCGACCACATCATATAGCCGAAGAAAGTCGGCATTGGTACGCCGCGCTGTTCGGCAATGGCTTTGACCATGAAGTTCGGCGCGTTGCCGATATAGGTCAGTGCGCCCATAAATACCGAACCCATAGAAACCGCCAGCAGGGTATGGAACAGGGGCCCCGTCATCAAGGCTTGGGCATCGCCGCCCGCCATATTGAAAAACACGAGATAAGTGGGCGCGTTATCCAAGAATGCCGACAATATGCCGCTCATCCAAAAATACATCGTATTAATCGGATGACCTGCCGTATCGTGAACCAGCGATACCACCCCACCCAGCGCGCCTGCCTCGCCTGCTTTCAGAATGCTCAGGACGGGGAAGATGGTGATGAAGATGCCGAGGAAGAGTTTACCCACTTCGGCGATGGGTTCAAAGTTGAATTCGTTGCCTGCGCGGACTTGTTTGGGCGTGATTGCCATAGATACGGCGGTCAATGCAATCAGGATGACATCGCGGACGAGGTTTTGCAGGGCGTAACGGCTGCCGAGGATTTCAAATCCCGGGTGTTCGGGTTTCCAAAGGCCGGACATTAGAACCGCGCTAACCACGCCCACCAGCAGGAGGAAGTTCCATTTGCCGAAGATGGCGATTTTTTCGGGTTTTCCTGTTGTGCCGGAGTATCTTGTGCAATGCTTTCCTGTTTGAAGAAACGGTTGTCGATGAAATAGAAGGCGGTCAACAGGACAGTGGTGCTGATCAGGACAGGGGCAAGCATATGCTTGACCGTCCACATGAAATCTACGCCTTTGAGGAAGCCGAGGAAGAGTGGGGGGTCGCCCAAAGGGGTCAGGCCGCCGCCGATGTTTGCAACCAAGAAAATGAAGAAGATGACAATGTGCACGCGGTGGACACGGTTTTGGTTGGCTTTCAGCAAAGGGCGGATCATCAGCATTGCCGCGCCGGTCGTACCCATAATTGAAGCCAGTGCCGTGCCGACGGCAAGCAGGGCGGTGTTGAGCTTGGGTGTGCCGTTCAAGTCGCCCCAAACCAAAATGCCGCCTGAAATGGTGTACAGGGCAAGTAGCAGCAGGATGAAGGGGATGTATTCTTCAACGAGTGCGTGTGCGACGGTATGGATACCGGCGGACGCGCCAAAAACCAAACTGAACGGGATGAGGAACAGCAATGTCCAAAAGGCGGTGATTTTGCCGTAATGGTGATGCCAGGTATGCGAAAAAAACAAGGGACCCAATGCGATAGACAGCAAAAATCAGGGCAAAGGGCAGACCCCACAGCAGGTTTAGGTTTGCGCCGTCCAAATCTGCGGCGTAAACCGATGCCGGGAAAAGCATTAGTGAAAACAGGGGTAGGTGGCGCATCGTGTTTCCTCGATTCAAGCGCTGCCTTGCGCGGCGCGCGGGAGTGATACAGGCTTCGTGCCGCCCGGACATAGGCGGACTGTGCTGCCTGTTTGTTTTTGAAAAAAGTTTTCCGATTGATTGTAAAGTAAATAATCAGGATAAACCAGTTTCCCAAACCGGAAGGCGGCGGGAAGGCGGATTGCCGTGCTTGGGAATATATGTTCTTTTTGATAAATAATTTTATTTAAAACAAATAAATATATGTCTTTAATAAATAATCTATCGAAAACGAAAAATGAATTTATTTTAACATATATTTGCAATGAAACAGGTTTGCCCCACCCGTTTGTTTGCCCTTATCCCTTTCAGACGGCATTCAAGATTCGGGCCTGCGCCACATCCATATGGCGACAAGGGAACAAAAAACCGATGAAACCGCCCCGACCCACCAGCGTTGGGGAAACTGCCAAAACATCATCAGACAGGATGCGGTCATCATACTGATGGCGAAAATCTTGGCTTTGCGCGGCACTGCGCCGTTTTGTTCCCAGTTATGAACCATCGGACCGAAATAGCGGTGCCGGTGCAGCCAGCGGTGAAAACGCGGGGATGCCTTTGCCCAGCAGGCGGCGGAGAGCAGTACGAACGGCGTGGTCGGCAACAGCGGCAAAAAAATGCCGATGATACCCAACAGCAGGGAAATGCAGCCGCAAATAATCAATAGATAACGTATCATTTTCCAATCCGGTCTTTATCGGAGACAAACAGGTATTGTAAGAATCCCGCCCGTTTCTATCCGCCGTGCCGGTAGGGAAAATGGGGAGGAAGGTCTTATTCCTACAACAGATGGTTGAGTGGTAGGGATGTGGTATGTTTGATTTCTTTTAAAACGAAACTTGATTGGGCATCCTGTACGCCGTGGTGGGATAAAAGAGTGTCAAGAACGAAATGGGAGAACGCGCTCATGTCGGTAAAAAATGCTTGAAGCAGGTAGTCGGTCTCTCCCGTCAGCGCGAAGCAGCTCAAAACTTCCGGCCATTTTCGAACCGATGCGGCAAAATCTTCCCGCGCGTCTTTTGCTTTGCTGATGGAAACGCGGATAAATGCCTGAAGTCCCAAGTTGACAGATTCCGGAGACAGCAGCGCGGCATATTGGCGGACGATGCCGGCATCTTCCAACTGCTTCAGACGGCGCAGGCACGGAGAAGGCGAAAGTGCGACACGTTCGGACAGTTCGACATTGGTCAGCCTGCCGTTTTCCTGGAGAACCTGTAAGATTTTAATATCGGTTTTGTCTAAAGTGAGTTGGGGCATATTTGCGTTCCGTTTTAAGGAATTCGGATTGTCTGTCCGTATGTTTGCGGCAATCCGCGTAGATGGAGACCATATTAACATATAAAAAGTTATACCGTCATCCGGGACAAATTTTGTTTTCGGAAAATCATGTGAAAACAGAGGCGGTCGGTTTGCATCTCTTTAAGACGGCTTGCCCAAACCGCCGATTCAAGACATAATCGGGAAATGTGCAGGAGAGAGCTACACCCGATTACGCGTAGCCGCCGAAGGCGCAGATGCCCTTAAATCGCTCAGGCAACAGGGACTGCACATTGAAATAAAACATCTGGAGAGCGGCGTTTCCCAAAGATACGCCCACCGAAGGGGAGAAGGCCGTCTGAACCACCATTCAGACAACCGCGCAAAGCAGTGAGCAGACTGGTTTGCCATCATGCGGATACGGCCGAAAATCTCAGGTTCAAGGACAGATAGGGTCATCCGCGCACAGGTGCGCGGGCGGCATCTGAACAAAAAATCCGGAGAAACTTGAGAATGACTACTCTGAAAACCACCCCATTTCATCAAGCCCATCAAGATGCAGGCGCGAAGCTGGTAGATTTTGCCGGCTGGGAGCTGCCCATCCATTATGGTTCGCAAATCGCCGAACACGAAGCCGTGCGCACCGACGCCGGTATGTTTGACGTATCCCATATGCTTGTTACCGACGTAGCAGGCGCAAATGCCAAAGCCTTTTTCCGCAAATTGATTGCCAACGATGTCGCCAAGCTCGCTTTTGTCGGCAAAGCCCTTTATTCCGCTTTGCTCAACGACAACGGCGGCGTGATTGACGACTTGATCGTTTACCGCACCAATGAAGCTGAAACCCAATATCGCATCGTGTCCAACGGCGCGACCCGCGAAAAAGACACGGCGCAATTCCACAAAGTCGGACAAGAGTTCGGCGTTGCCTTCAATCCGCGCTACGACCTCGGCATGCTCGCCGTACAAGGCCCGAAAGCCATCGAGAAACTCCTGACCGTCAAACCCGAATGGGCAGATGTCGTCCGCAACCTCAAACCGTTCCAAGGCGCGGATTTGGGCAACGACTGGTTTGTCGCCCGTACAGGCTATACCGGAGAAGACGGCGTCGAAGTGATTCTGCCGAGTACTGAAGCCGTCGCATTCTTCAAAGCCCTGCAAGCAGCAGGCGTACAGCCTTGCGGCCTCGGCGCGCGCGATACCCTGCGCATGGAAGCCGGTATGAACCTCTACGGCAACGATATGGACGACGACACCAGCCCGCTCGAAGCAGGTATGGGTTGGACGGTTGATTTGAAAGACGAAAGCCGCGATTTCGTCGGCAAAGCCGCCTTGCTGGCATTGAAAGAAAAAGGCGTTACCGTCAAACAGGTCGGCCTGTTGCTCGACAAAGGCGGCATCCTGCGCGCGCATATGGAAGTGTTGACCGACAAAGGCAAAGGCGAAACCACCAGCGGCGTATTCTCTCCAAGCCTGAAACAATCCATCGCCATCGCCCGCGTGCCGAAAGACTTTGACGGCGATACCGCCAAAGTGCTGATTCGCGGCAAAGAAGTGGACGTACGCGTACTGAAGCTGCCGTTCGTCCGCAACGGTCAGAAACAGTTTAATTGATGCGGTTTCAGACGGCATTTTCATTTCATATGCCGTCTGAAAGCAGGTTTTAATTGTTGTCCGATACGGACGTTTGTAGAAAGCCTTGAACAAGGTATCTGTGGATATTGATTCATATAGATGCCGTCTGAAAATAACCCCTACCAATGGAGAATCAAACCATGAGCAACAACATCCCGGCCGAACTGAAATACGTTGCCAGCCATGAATGGCTGCGCCTTGAAGAAGACGGTACCATCACCGTCGGTATTACCCACCACGCGCAAGAGCTGTTGGGCGACATCGTGTTTGTCGAGCTGCCCGAAGTCGGCGCGAACCTTGCCGCCGAAGAGCAAGCCGGTGTGGTTGAGTCTGTAAAAGCCGCATCTGACGTGTATGCGCCGATTGCGGGCGAAGTCGTTGCCGTCAACGATGACTTGCCCGGCGCACCTGAAACTGCCAACAGCGATCCTTACGGCGCAGGCTGGTTCTTCAAAATCAAACCTGCCAATCCTGCCGATTACGACAGTCTGCTGACTGCCGAACAATACGCGGGCGAAGTGGATTAAACCGCCCGGCTGCTCGACGGCAACCGCCGGACAAACGGAAACTGCACCTTCAGACGGCATTTTTGCGGTCGGAGGTGCAGTTTTTTGTCCGTGTTTTAAGGAAGCAGTTAGGCTATAATAACGGCCTATATTCATCTTTACCGATTTTTTCATGCAACTTACCGCCGTCGGACTCAATCATCAAACCGCACCTTTAAGCATACGGGAAAAGCTGGCGTTTACCGCGGCCTGCCTGCCCGAAGCCGTCCGCAATCTTGCCCGAAGCAATGCGGCAACGGAGGCGGTAATCCTTTCTACCTGCAACCGCACCGAGCTTTACTGCGTCGGCGATTCGGAAGAAATCATCCGATGGCTTGCCGATTACCACAGTTTGCCGATTGAAGAAATCCGTCCGTATCTGTACACGCTGGATATGCAGGAAACCGTGCGCCATGCCTTCCGAGTTGCCTGCGGGCTGGATTCGATGGTGTTGGGCGAGCCGCAGATTTTAGGACAGATTAAGGATGCGGTCAGGGTTGCTCAAGAGCAGGAAAGTATGGGTAAGAAACTCAATGCCCTATTCCAAAAAACCTTTTCCGTTGCTAAAGAGATCCGTACCGATACCGCTGTCGGCGAGAACTCGGTTTCCATGGCTTCCGCTTCCGTCAAGTTGGCAGAGCAGATTTTCCCCGACATCGGCGATTTGAATGTCTTGTTTATCGGTGCGGGTGAGATGATTGAGTTGGTTGCTACTTATTTTGCTGCTAAAAACCCCAGATTGATGACGGTTGCCAACCGGACGCTGGCGCGTGCACAGGAGTTGTGCGACAAGCTCGGTGTTAACGCCGAACCGTGTCTGCTGTCCGATCTGCCTGCCATTCTGCACGATTACGACGTGGTAGTTTCTTCAACGGCGAGCCAGTTGCCCATTGTCGGCAAAGGCATGGTGGAGCGTGCATTGAAACAAAGGCAGAGTATGCCGTTGTTCATGCTTGATTTGGCGGTGCCGCGCGACATTGAGGCGGAAGTCGGCGATTTGAATGATGCCTATCTTTATACGGTGGACGATATGGTCAATATCGTCCAAAGCGGCAAGGAGGCAAGGCAGAAGGCCGCCGCCGCCGCCGAAACGCTGGTGTCCGAGAAGGTTGCCGAATTTGTCAGGCAGCAGCAGGGCAGGCAGAGTGTCCCGTTAATCAGGGCATTGAGGGATGAGGGAGAGAAAGCGCGCAAACAGGTCTTGGAAAATGCGATGAAACAGCTTGCCAAAGGCGCAACGGCAGAAGAGGTTTTGGAACGGCTGTCCGTCCAACTGACCAACAAGCTGCTGCATTCACCGACCCAAACCTTGAATAAGGCGGGGGAAGAAGATAAAGATTTGGTTCATGCCGTCGCGCAGATTTATCATTTGGACAAATAACGGTGCGCCGGAAAAGGATGCCGTCTGAAGGGGTTTCAGACGGCATATTTTTGTGCTGTCTGACAACATCGTGAAATCCCACATTATATCGATGTAATTACAAAGTATTATCCCGTATGCGGATTGGTTTTAAGATTTGTAAATTTGATTTGCATCAAAAAATCGCCGATAGATGATTCATATAATATCAATATTAAAGAGTATCGGTATATCGGGGATAGCTATGTCCTGTTTTTCAATCCGGCGTATGTCTGCGTTTCGGGCGCGGATAACGGCGTTTTTTGTCGCCTTTGTCTTTTTGACGGCGGCACTGCCCGCTTATGCGGAGCGTCTACCTGATTTTCTGGCGAAAATACAGCCTTCGGAAATCTTTCCGGGGGCGGACCGTTACGGCAAACCGGAAGGTAAGCCCATGGTCGCCCGCGTTTACAAAGGCGACGAGCAGCTCGGTTTGGTCTATATCACGACCGATGTGGTCAATACGCGCGGTTATTCGAGCAAACCGATCGATACGCTGATGGCGTTGGCAAACGACGGTACGATAACCGGAGCGAAACTGGTCGATCATCACGAACCGATTATGCTGATTGGTATTCCGCAGTCGCGTGTCGATAAATTCATCGACAAATATATCGGTCTGAACTTTATTAAAAATCCGCCGACCCCGGGCGTGGCGCCGGGCGACATTATCAGTGGTGCGACTGTTACGCTGATGGTGATTAACGACAGCATCCAGCGTTCGTACAAGGTCATTGCCAACCAATACCGTCTGGGTTCGGACAAGGCCCTTCAGACGGCATCCGCTTCCGATGTTCAGGAAGCCGTGCCTGCGGCAGAAACCCGTCCGCGCCGTATGGCAAATCCCGACAAGCAGGACATTTTGTCTTGGGACGAACTTTTGAAACAAAAGGCCGTCGGTCATCTGCATATCACGCTCGATCAAATTAACAAATTGTTTGAGAAAGGCGGCAAGGCCGGCGTGGCCGATCACGCCGAACAGGGCGATCCTGACGATACCTTTATTGATTTGTATGTTGCCTTGGTCAGCCAGCCTTCCATTGGTAAAAGCTTGCTGGGTGAGGACGGCTGGGCACATCTGCAAAAACGGCTGAAACCCGGTCAACAGGCTGTTTTGGTTGCCGGAGAGGGCCGTTATTCTTGGAAAGGTTCGGGCTATGTGCGCGGCGGTATTTTCGACCGTATCGAGATGATACAGGGGGAGAACAGCTTCCGTTTTACTGATGCCCAACATGAACGCGTCGTCGCACTGTCTGCCGCCGGTTCGCCGCGTTTTAAAGAAGTTTCTTGGTTTACCATCCCTGAAGGCGTAGAGTTTGACGGTGCGGAGCCGTGGCGTCTGCAATTAATGGTTCAGCGCGTATTGAGCGTGAACGATAAAGCCTTCGTTACCGCCGATTTGGATTACGAATTGCCTCAGGGTTATTATGTCGATGATCCTAAAGCGCCGCCCGTGGAAATCAGCGCGCCTGTCGAAGCCGTACCTGCCGCGGCATCCGATACCGCTTCAGACGGCATTGCCGAAGATGCGTCAGCTGAAAACGGTGTATCCAACCAATTATGGAAACAGATTTGGAAAGCGAAACAGGGGCAGATTATCGTTGTCGGCATTGCACTGACCATATTGTTACTGGTGTTTTTGTTCCAAGACTGGATTGTGCGTTACGAAAAATGGTACGACCGCTTCCGCCTTGCCTTTTTGACCTTCACGCTCTTCTATATCGGCTGGTATGCGCAGGCACAGCTTTCGGTCGTCAATACGCTGACGCTGTTTTCCGCCATCCTTACCGAATTTCATTGGGAGTTTTTCCTGATGGATCCGATTGTGTTCATCCTGTGGCTGTTCACGGCTGCAACCATGCTGCTGTGGAACAGAGGAACGTTTTGCGGTTGGTTGTGTCCGTTCGGCTCATTACAGGAATTGACTAACCGGATTGCCAAAAAACTGGGTGTGAAACAGATTATCGTACCGCATATGCTGCATACCCGCTTGAGCGTTATCAAGTACCTGATTTTCTTCGGGCTTTTGGCAATTTCGTTGTATGATTTGGGTACGGCGGAAAAATTTGCCGAAGTCGAACCGTTCAAAACCGCGATTATCTTGAAATTTGTACGCGAGTGGTGGTTTGTCGCATTTGCCGTTGCTCTTCTGGTCGCAGGGCTGTTTATCGAACGTTTCTTCTGCCGTTATCTGTGTCCGTTGGGAGCCGGTATCGCGCTGCCGGGCAGATTCCGCGTGTTTGATTGGCTGAGACGTTATAAAATGTGCGGTAATCCCTGCCAAATTTGTACGCATGAATGCCCTGTACAAGCGATTGCCCCGGAGGGAGATATCCATCCGAACGAATGTATCCAGTGTCTGCATTGCCAAGTCATGTACCACCACGATACGCGCTGTCCGCAAGTTGTGGCAGTGAATAAGAAAAAACAAAAACAGGCTGCTGCAAAATCAGGGGAATTGGAGAGTGTCTCCAAGCAGCCGCAGGAACAGGTTGTCCATTTTGTCAAACCCGAAACGGCGCAATCTGAAAAATAAGCATCCGGGGGAAGCCTGAAGCCAAAGTGTCAGGCAGACAGGGTTTCCCTGGAAGGATAATAAAATTTTTTTCCCATCGGCTTGCCGTCTGAAAACCGGTTTGCCGTATTTTATCCAAGGAGTGTTGTATGTCAGACGAAAAATTAGAACAAAACGGCTTGAGCCGTCGTTCATTCTTAGGTACGGCCGCCGCTTCCGGTGCAGGTATTGCCGGTGCGGGTCTGTTGGGTTTGGCGGGTTGCTCTAAAGACGGCGAACAGGCTGCCGCTAACGCTTCCGGAGCGGCCCCTGTCGCCAAGGAGCATGGTGAAGCCAAACCAGGTCAACTGTCTTCCGAAGTCGGTCCGGGCGAACTCGACCAATATTACGGCTTCCTTTCCGGCGGTCAGTCCGGCGAGATGCGCCTGATTGGTCTGCCTTCCATGCGCGAACTGATGCGTATCCCCGTGTTCAATATGGACAGTGCGACCGGTTGGGGACGTACCAATGAGAGCTTGAAAGTCCTCAACGGCAATATTACTGAAGAAACCCGTAAATTCTTACAAGACAGCGGCCTGCGCTGCTACCCCAACGGCGACCTTCACCACCCGCACTTGTCGTTTACCGACCAAACTTATGACGGCCGCTATGCCTATGCCAACGACAAGGCAAACAACCGCGTCTGCCGCGTGCGTCTGGATGTGATGAAGGCCGACAAAATCATCGACATCCCTAATGCTTCAGGTATTCACGGTCTGCGTCCGCAACGTTATCCGAAAACCGGTTATGTCTTTGCCAACGGCGAACACATTACTCCTGTTAGTGGCGTAGGCAAACTGGATGATGCAAAAACCTGGAATGCCGTGTATACCGCCATCGACGGCGAAACCATGGAGATCGCATGGCAAGTATTGGTTGACGGTAACCTGGACAACGGTGATGCCGACTATCAAGGCAAATATTCTTTTGCCACCTGCTACAACTCCGAGCGCGCGCTGACCGTACAAGGTGCGTCTTCCAACGAGCAAGACTGGTGCGTCGTTTTTGACCTGAAAGCCATCGAAGAAGGCATCAAAGCGGGCGACTTCAAAGAAGTTAACGGTGTGAAAATGCTGGACGGTCGCGCTGAAGCCAAATCCAAATACACGCGTTATATCCCTGTGCCGAACTCTCCTCACGGCTGTAATGCTTCTCCCGACGGCAAATACATCATGCTCAACGGCAAGCTGTCTCCGACCGTTACCGTATTGGATGTCAGCAAGCTGGACGATTTGTTCGCCGGCAAAATCAAAGAGCGCGATGTCGTCGTAGCCGAACCGCAACTGGGTCTCGGCCCCTTACACACTGCATTTGACGGTCGCGGCAATGCTTATACGACATTGTTTATCGACAGCCAAATGGTGAAATGGAACATCGACGACGCAATCAAAGCCTACAAAGGCGACAAAGTCGATCCGATCAAACAAAAACTTGACGTTCACTATCAACCGGGCCATAACCATACGACCATGGGCGAAACCAAAGAAGCCGACGGTCAATGGCTGGTGTCTTTGAACAAGTTCTCTAAAGACCGCTTCTTGAATGCCGGCCCGTTGAAACCCGAGTGCGACCAATTGATCGACATCTCCGGCGACGAAATGCGTCTGGTACACGACAACCCGACTTTTGCCGAACCGCACGACTTGTGTTTGGTTGCCGCGTCCAAACTGAACCCGGGCAAAACTTGGGACCGTAACGATCCTTGGTTCTGGCAGGATGCTTTGGAACAGGCGAAAAAAGACGGTGTCGAGCTGGAAAAAGCTGCCAAAGTCGTACGCGAAGGCAACAAAGTACGCGTGTACATGACTGCCGTTGCGCCTGCATTCAGCATTCCGCAGTTTGAAGTGAACCAAGGCGACGAAGTAACCGTTTACGTTACCAACGTCGAAACCATCGAGGATCTGACCCACGGCTTCACTTTGGAAGGCTACGGCATCGCTATGGAGATTGGCCCGCAAGCCACTTCTTCCGTAACCTTCAAAGCCGTCCGTCCGGGCGTGCACTGGTACTACTGCCAATGGTTCTGCCACGCATTGCATATGGAAATGTCCGGTCAGATGATTGTTCATCCCAAATAATGCGGCCTGACGGCTGAATATGGAGAATGCCGTCTGAAGGCAACAGGTCTTCAGACGGCATTTATAGCCAAACCGCTTGCCGTACCGTTTCAGGCGGTTTCGCTATAAAAACAGGCACATTTGAATGATGTTTCATTTTGTTTTGCCATACCGAACGAAACAGAGGAACACTATGCACACATCCGCGCTCCGTATATGGCTGAAGGCCGTGCTGATACTTGCCGCCGGCAGCATTTTTCAGACGGCATCGGCAGCCATCGTCCACGTTTCCCCGCAAGACAACCTTGCCGAAATTTTTGCCCGCGCCCGGGCGGGCGATACGCTCAAACTGGCTTCCGGCGTATATCAAACCAAACTTTATATCGACAAACCGATTACGATTGAAGGACCTGCCGACCGTTCCGCAACCATCGAAGGGGACAGGAGCGGTCGTACGATAGCTGTGCATGCGCCGGACGTAACGCTCCGCAACCTGACCGTTACCCGTTCCGGTATGAGCCTGCCTGCAATGGATGCCGGTATTTATCTCGAAGAAACCGCCCCGCGCGCCCTGATTGAACACAACAATATTTTGGATAATTCGGTCGGCGTATATCTGCATGGTTCTGCCGATGCGATGGTGCGCGAGAACAAAATTGTTGGCGATGCGACTTTGCGCGTGAACGAGCGCGGCAACGGCGTTACCGTTTGGAACGCGCCCGGCGCGCAGGTCGTCGGCAACGATATTTCCAAAGGCCGCGACGGCATTTTTTCCAATACCAGCACGCACAACACCTATAAAAACAACCGCTTCAGCGATTTGCGTTTCGCCGTCCACTATATGTACACCAACGACAGCGAAGTCAGCGGCAATATTTCCGTGGGCAACAATATGGGCTATGTGCTGATGTTTTCCGAGCGGCTCAAAGTATTCGACAATATCGCCGTCGGCAGCCGCGACCAGGGCATTATGCTCAACTATGTCAACTATTCCGATATTCACGACAACATTATCAACAAAGCGGGCAAGTGCGTTTTTGCCTACAATGCCAACTACGATAAACTGTCCGCCAATCATTTTGAAAACTGCCAAATCGGCATACACTTTACCGCCGCCATCGAAGGCACGTCTCTGCACGACAATTCCTTTATCAACAACGAAAGCCAGGTCAAATACGTCAGCACGCGCTTTCTCGACTGGAGCGAGGGCGGACACGGCAACTACTGGAGCGACAACAGCGCGTTCGATTTGAACGGCGACGGCTTCGGCGACAGCGCGTACCGGCCCAATGGCATCATCGACCAAATCATTTGGCGCGCGCCCGTATCGCGCCTCTTGATGAACAGTCCCGCAATCAGCATCGTCAAATGGGCGCAGGCGCAGTTTCCCGCCGTTCTGCCCGGCGGCGTGGTGGACAGCAAACCGCTGATGAAGCCTTATGCCCCCAAAATTCAAACCCGTTATCAGGCGATGAAGGACGAGCTGCTCAAAGAAGCCGAAACGCGGCAGTCGGAATGGGGCAGGGCGGAAAACGGTTCTTTGAACTAGTCTGCTTCAGACGGCATCCGGATTCAAATGCCGTCTGAAAACACAAAAGGAACAACCATGACCACACATCATGTCGAATTGAGGAATGTCACCAAACGGTTCGGGGCGCAAAAAGCGGTCAACCAAGTCGATTTGGTTTTGAAGGCCGGAGAAAGTGTCGGGCTTGCCGGACACAACGGCGCGGGCAAGTCCACCATTATGAAGCTGATACTCGGGCTGATTACCCCGACCGAAGGCGAAGTGATGCTTTTGGGTGAACGTACCGGCAGCAAAGCGGGGGCTCGGCTTCGCAGCCAAATCGGCTACCTGCCCGAAACCGTTGCGCTGCACCCTTCGCTGACCGGCATCGAAACGCTGGACTTTTACGCGAAACTTAAAAAACAGCCGCTCACACAAAACCGGGGGCTGCTTGAGCGCGTCGGTATTTCACAGGCGGCACACCGCCGCGTCGGCACTTATTCTAAAGGTATGCGCCAACGCCTTGCCTTGGCACAAGCCCTGCTGGGCGAGCCCAAAGTCCTGCTGTTTGACGAACCAACAACCGGCCTCGACCCTGCATCACGACAAATGTTTTACGAAGTCGTGCGCGAACTCAACGGGCGCGGCGCGACCGTATTGCTCAGCACCCACGCCCTTGCCGAGTTGGACGGACACGCCGACCGCATTATCGTGATGAAAAACGGCGTTAAGGTTGCCGACGGCAGTATGGACGAATTGCACGTCCAAAGCGGACTGCCGCTGACCGTCAATATCCGCCTCAATGCACCGCGCACCCTCAGCAGCCGCTGGCAGCCGCTTTCAGACGGCATTTCCTACCGGGCGCAATGTCAGGCGGAAGAACGCATGAACCTTTTGGGCGAATTGGGCAGCCTGTCCGACCTTGCCTATCTCGATATCCACACCCCGACGCTTGATGAAATGTACGCACAGTTCTTGAAAAGGGAGGACGTATGAACCCTGTTTGGATTATTACCGGCAAAGAAGTCCGCGACAGCCTGCGCAACCGTTGGGTGCTTGCCGCCGCCCTCCTGCTTGCCGCACTCGCCCTTTCTTTGGGTTTTCTCGGCAGCTCGCCCACCGGTTCGGTCAAGGTCGATCCGCTGACCGTTACCGTCGTCAGCCTGTCGAGCCTGTCTATTTTCCTGATTCCGCTGATTGCGATGCTGCTTTCCTATGACGCACTGATTGGGGAAATCGAGCGCGGAACGATGGCGTTGCTGTTAAGTTATCCCATTTCGCGCAACCAAATTCTTGCTGGCAAGTTTGTCGGACACCTCATCATCCTCGCCCTTGCCACCACGGCAGGTTACGGATTGGCAGGCATTACGTTGCAACTTGCCAACGGCAGCTTTGATATTGCCGCTTGGAAACCCTTTGCATTGTTGATTGCCGCCAGCGTCATCCTCGGTGCGGCTTTTCTGTCTATGGGCTACTTGATTAGTGCGAAAGTCAAAGAACGGGGGACGGCGGCCGGTATTTCAATCGGCGTGTGGTTGTTTTTCGTCGTCATCTTCGATATGGCGCTTTTGGGTATTCTGGTTGCCGACTCGAAACAGGTCATTACCGCGCCCGTCGTTGAAACGGTGCTGCTGTTCAATCCCACCGACATCTACCGCCTGCTCAACCTGACCGGTTACGAAAATACGGCTATGTATGCGGGTATGGCGGGTTTGAGCGGACAAATCAGCCTGACCGTCCCCATTTTGCTGACCGCGCAGGTTTTATGGGTTATCATTCCGCTTGTTTTGGCAGCCGGAATTTTTAGAAAGCGACAAATATGAAGAAAACCCTGTTGGCAATTGTTGCCGTTTTCGCCTTAAGTGCCTGCCGGCAGGCGGAAGAGGCGGCACCTCCTTTACCTCAGCAGATTAGCGATCGTTCGGTCGGACACTATTGCAGTATGAATCTGACCGAACACAACGGCCCCAAAGCCCAGATTTTTTTGAACGGCAAACCCGATCAGCCCGTTTGGTTCTCCACCATCAAGCAGATGTTCGGCTATACCAAACTGCCCGAAGAGCCTAAAGGCATCCGTGTTATTTACGTTACCGATATGGGTAATGTTACCGATTGGACAAATCCCAATGCCGACACGGAGTGGATAGATGCGAAAAAAGCCTTTTACGTCATCGACAGCGGCTTTATCGGCGGTATGGGCGCGGAAGACGCGCTGCCGTTCGGCAAAAAGGAGCAGGCTGAAAAATTTGCAAAGGATAAAGGTGGCAAGGTTGTCGGTTTCGACGATATGCCTGATACCTATATTTTCAAGTAAATCCAAACAGAAATGCCGTCTGAACGTTGAAGCCAAGGTTCAGACGGCATTTTTTGTCATGGGTTCAAACGGGGCAGGTTTGAACAACTGCCCCATTCCTTATTCCTGACCGGGCGTAACGGCGGAATAAGGTTTACATCCCGCCGTAATTCGGCCCGCTCGCGCCTTCGGGACAAATCCAAGTGATGTTTTGCGTCGGGTCTTTGATGTCGCACGTTTTGCAGTGAAGGCAGTTGGCGGCATTGATTTGCAGGCGCGGGCTGCCGTTTTCTTCGACGATTTCGTACACACCCGCCGGACAATAGCGCGTTTCGGGCGAGGCGTATTCTTTATAGTTCACGTCTATCATCGTTTGCGGATTGTTCAGCACCAAATGGTCGGGCTGGTTTTCTTCGTGCGCGAGATTGGCGAGGAAGACGCTGCTCAAGCGGTCAAAGGTCAACACGCCGTCGGGTTTCGGATAATCAATCGGTTTGCATTCGGCGGCTTTTTTGAGCTGCTCGTTGTCTTTGCCGTGATGTTTCAAGGTCCACGGGGCTTTGCCTCTGAAAATCATCTGGTCGATGCCGGTATAAAGCGAGCCGAGGTAAACGCCCCATTTGAATGACGGACGGACATTGCGCGCGGCGTAAAGCTCTTGATACAGCCAGCTTTGTTCAAACAGTTTTTGATAGTTTTCCGCTTCTTTGCCGCTGTTAAAGTTTTCCACTTCTTCAAGGTTTTCCAACAAGGGGAACATGGCTTCGGCGGCGAGCATGGCGGATTTCATCGCGGTATGAATGCCTTTGATGCGCGGCATATTGAGGAAACCTGCCGCGTCGCCGATTAAAACGCCGCCTTTGAACGAGAGCTTCGGCAGGCTTTGCAAACCGCCTTCAATCAGCGAACGCGCGCCGTAAGCAATGCGGCGGCCGCCTTCAAAGGTTTTGCGGATTTCGGGATGGGTTTTGAAACGTTGGAACTCTTCAAACGGCGACAGATACGGGTTTTGATAGTCCAAACCGACCACGAAGCCGACGGCGACTTTGTTGTCGTCGAAATGGTAAACAAACGCGCCGCCGTAGGTTTTGCTGTCCAGCGGCCAGCCTGCGCTGTGCACCACCAAACCGGGCTGATGCTGTTCAGACGGCACTTCCCAAACTTCTTTAATGCCCAAGCCGTAAGTTTGCGGCTGGCTGTTTTGGTCGAGTTTGAAGCGTTCGATGATTTGCTTGGAAAGCGAACCGCGACAGCCCTCGGCAAACAGGGTTTGCTGCGCCCAAAGCTCCATGCCGGGCTGGAATGAATCGGTCGGCTCGCCGTCTTTGCCCACGCCCATATTGCCGGTCGCAATGCCTTTGACCGAACCGTCTTCGTGATACAGCACTTCGGCAGCAGCAAAGCCCGGATAGATTTCCACACCCATATTTTCCGCCTGCTCCGCCAACCAGCGTACGACTTCGCCCAAGCTAACGATGTAGTTGCCGTGATTGTCGAAATTCGGGGTAATCGGCAGGTTGAACGCCTTTTTCTCCGTCAGGAACAACACCTTGTCCTGCGTTACTGTGCGTGTCAGCGGCGCGCCTTTTTCTTTCCAGTCGGGAATCAACTCATTCAGCGCAATCGGATCGATAACCGCACCCGCCAGCGAATGTGCACCTGCTTCAGAACCTTTCTCCACCACGCAAACGCTGATTTCGCACCCGTTCTGTTCGGCAAGCTGCTTGAGTTTGATGGCGGCGGACAAACCCGACGGGCCTGCGCCAACAATCACGACATCGTATTGCATACTGTCGCGGGTGATGGATTCTGTCATGGCGGTTCCTATTGTTTATTATCGATTTTAAAACGGGCAATTATACAACGCAGACAGTCGCTTACCAAATAAAACAATGCCGTCTGAAATAGCTTCTCGGGCATTCAGACGGCATTTGCCCCCATATGGTCAGAGATATTTTTTATCCGGCAGTTGCGCAAAGAGGCAGTCATATTCTTTCTTCAGTTCAGGGATATTTTTGACAATTCTGCCAATTTTATCGAATTCAATCAGTAGGATTTGACGGACAGTTTCTGCGTATCTTGAATCGGTCTGCCTTTCCATCAGCGGTACGAGGTAGGTAAGCAGATTGTGAAGGTAATCGGTCAGCCTGTGGTCGGGTAGGGCGGTTGTCAGACTTCCTTTTCTGCGGTGGTAAATAAAAAGGGAATGTCAACCTCCAAGACTTTTCCGCCTGCAATCAGAAATTCAGAGATGAAAACCATATCTTCCCCAAAACGCATACCGTTGCGATAGGTAACACCCGTAGCGACAAGGTGGCGACGGTCAATCATAAAGCACATATTGTGTAGAGGCCAGTGATGAGGCAGACTCTGCATCAATATCCCCTGCATAGATGAGATTTTTCCATTGTGCTGTTCTTTAAATTGAAAAACGGGCTTACACCTCAACATATTTTTCCCCTCTTCATAAGGAGGACGGAGATATACGCCTTTAATCGCTTGAAGTCCGTTATCTTGAGCAAGTCTTGCCCACAAACCGAAATCTATGGGGTAAAGTTCGTCATCAGGGTCTAAGAACATGATGAAATCCCCCGTTGCAAGTTTTAATCCGGCATTGCGTGCCGCTGCCACGCCCCTGTTTTGGCTGCTGACAACGGTAATAAAGGGATATTGGTGCATATATTTCGCCAGGATTTCCGCACTGCCATCTGTCGAACCGTCGTCTATCAAAATAATTTCTTTGCGTACCGTTTGAAGCAATATGCTTTCGAGCGCGCGGGGGATATAGGGTGCAACATTATAGACGGGCAGGATGAAGCTGATACTGGGTAGATTATCGGAGGTTGCTTTATCGTTGGAGTACATCTGAATCCTTAATTTGTTGTATAGTGGATTAAATTTAAATCAGGACAAGGCGACGAAGCCGCAGACAGTACAAGATAGTACGGCAAGGCAAGGCAACGCTGTACTGGTTTTTGTTAATCCACTATAAAAGGCGAAGTATGCAGATGGGCAACTTTAGGATATGGCCTGCATACAAAATCCAAAATGCCGCACCTATCTGCAAGTGCGGCATTTTTACTATAGGCTGTGTTCCAATAGGTATTAATGGCGGAAGATCACCATTGATAGCCGACAGCCGCTCCAAATAACGGTTTTTGGTATTGTTGCCGGAGAAATTGAACGAAGCACCTGCCTTCAGGATTACTTTACCGTTGTCTGAGAGGCTGGAGTAACCGATTGCAAGAGCCTGTTCGCCGTTGTAGTGTGCCGTAGAAGCGGATACCATCGAGTGTCCTGCATAAGTCGGTTGAGGAAGGAGTGCGACCGCTCCTGCTTTGGCGATACCGCCGTTCACTGATTTATCCAACTTGTCGACTTTTTGCTCTATAGAGGAAATCCGTTCAGAGGAGGACATATTGTTGATTTTCTTTTTCCCATTTTCGGAAAGGGTTAGAGTTAGTTTGTTATTTGAATATTCAATTTTAACGTCTGATCCATCCTGATTGAATTCATCCGGTAATCCTTGAATTAGATTCTCACGAAATTCCTCAAGCTTTTTATCAATCTTTTCAGGTACGTGGTTATACAGTTGATACAGTTGATCTCCGGTAACCGCATCAGTCGAACCCGGACCAATCCCACCATTTGAAATGTTGGTAATCAGGGTGCCACTGCCGTCATAGCCGATGGTAATATCCCCATATTTAATAACGTTCTCCGGATCGTGTGTATCTTCAACTGTTTGTTTATTGCTGTCATCATCTATTGGGTTTTTTATCATCAGCTTTCTGGCCGACGTTGCCCCACTGCCGTCAGCCTGAGCGTATGGCACGGCGGATATGCCGATTCCTGTGGCTGCTGCTGTGAGGATGAGTTTGGATATTGCCGTATGTTTTTTGTCGGAGTGGGTCATGATTGTACCAATTAGAGTTAAAGTTAACGTAATCCTCCGATTATATATTCAGACCCTTACTCTGTAAATAATACGTTGTATTATTTTATCCATTTTTTTTTTTTTTCTAATGGTTTATGTTGGTCATTGTATAGTGGGTTAACAAAAATCAGGACAAGGCGGGGGCAACGCCGTACCGGTTTTTGTTAATCCACTATATATTTGTGCGTTGTGGGGCTGCCTTTTATGCACGGGTATGAGAATGCCGTCTGAAAAAGGTTTCAGACGGCATTGTGTGTTTAGGGTTTATTTTTTCATCGCTTCGCTCATTGCCTTGATGTTGTGGCGGTACATTCCGATGTAGGTGTCTGCGGGCGCGCTGCCGAGTGCGTCGGAATACAGTTTGCCGCTGACGTTGACGCCGGTTTCTTTGGCGATGCGGTCAACCATGCGGGTGTCTTTGATGTTTTCGGTAAAGACGGCTTTGATGCCTTCGCGTTTGATTTGTCGGATGATGGCGGCGACTTGTTTGGCTGAAGGCTCGGCTTCGCTGCTCACGCCTTGCGGGGCGATGAATTCGATATGGTAACGTTTGCCCATATAGGAAAAGGCATCGTGACCGGTCAGGACTTTGCGTTTGGCGGCAGGGATGGCATTAAATGCGGCTTGTGCGTCGCTGTGCAGTTTTTTAAGCTGCATTTGGTAGTTGCCCAAGCGTTGTTGATAATAAACTTTGCCTTCGGGATCGGCCTTTATCAGGGCTTCGGCAACGTTTTGGGCATAGGCGGACATAAGGACGGGGTCGTTCCAGACGTGTGGGTCATATTCGCCGTGGTCGTGGTGGTGTCCTTCGTGGTCATGGTCGTGGTCATGATCGTGGTCGTGATGGTGTCCGCCTTCTTCTTCTTCGGCTTTGAGGGGTTGGATGCCTTTGGTCGCTTCGGCATAGGATACTTTGCTTTGTTTGACGGCACGTTGCACATCGGCAGCTTCAAGACCTAAACCGTTAATCAGGACAAGTTTTGCACTGCGGATTTTTTTAATGTCGCCGCTGGTCATATGATAGGCGTGCGTATCTTGGTTGGCTCCGACCAAGTTTTGTATGGATACGCGCTCTCCGCCGATTTGCTTGGCAACGTCGCCTAAAATGCTGAAGCTGGTTACAACCGGCAGGGGGGAGGCAGTTGCGGAGGCGGTCAGCAATGCGGCAATAAGGGTGAGTTTGAGGTGTTTCATAACTGTTCTCCTGTGATATAACGTAACATCTGTTATGGTAAAACAAGCCGCCTGTTTGTTCAAGCGGCTTGCGGGGTCAGGTGGTGTGGTGGCGGTGGTTTTTGAGCCATTTGGTCAGAATGCCGCCTTCTTTGCCGAGTATGACGGAAAAGAGATAAAGGATGCTGCAACAGAGGATGATGGCGGGTCCGGATGGGATTTCGATGTGGTAGGAAATGAGCAGTCCGCTCAAGCCGCACAGCAGGGCTGTCAGAACGGATAGGAGGATGAGTGCGCCCATGTGCTTCGCCCATAGGCGGGCGGTAATGGCTGGCAGCATCATAAGTCCGACGGACATGAGTGTGCCGAGGGCTTGAAAGCCGGATACGAGGTTCATGACGACCAGGACGAGAAAGAGGACGTGCCAAAGCCCGCCTTTGCCGCCGACGGATTTGAGGAACAGGGGGTCGATGCTTTCGAGTACGAGCGGGCGGTAGATGACGGCAAGGGTAAGCAGTGTGAGGGTGGATACGGCGGCGATGAGTTGCAGGGCAGGAATATCGACGGCAAGTACAGAGCCGAAAAGCAGATGCAGCAGATCGACGCTGCTACCGTTTTTGCTGACGAGGACTACGCCGATGGCGAGGCTGCTGAGATAAAAGGCGGCAAAGTTGGCATCTTCTTTCAGTGTGGTGAAGCGGCTGACGAGTCCGGCAAGCAGTGCCATCAGCATGCCTGCGGCTACGCCGCCCAAACCCATGGCGGGCAGGCTCAAGCCGGCAAACATGTAGCCGACGGCGGCACCGGGCAGGACGGCGTGGCTCAATGCGTCGCCTATCAGGCTCATACGGCGCATGACGAGGAATACGCCGACGGGTGCGGCACTGAGGGACAGGCAGAAGACGGATGCGAGGGCGTAGCGCATGAAGTCGAATTCTGCAAAGGGGGCAAGGAGCAGGTCGTAGAGGTTCATGGTTTTTCGGTTTCAGACGGCATTTATGACGCGCACCACTCGGGGCTTTCCTGTTGCTGCATTTTGGCGTTGGCTTGGGCGAGGTAGGGTTCTGTCAGAATGGTCTCGGTTGCGCCTGCCGCAATTTTTTCTCGGGCGAGCAGCAGGGTATTGGGAAAGTAGGCACGAACCTGTTCGTAGTCGTGCAGTACGGCGATGATGGCGTGTCCGCCGCAATGGCATTTTTGCAACACGTCGAGAAGCTCGTAGGTTGTCCGTGCATCAACAGCGTTGAAAGGTTCGTCCAGAAGTAGGAATTTGGCGTTTTGAACCAGCATTCGGGCAAAAAGGACACGCTGGAATTGTCCGTTGGAAAGGTGGGCAATTTGGCGGCCGGCAAACTGCCGCATTCCTACACGCTCCAAGGCTTCGTGAACGCGTTGTTTTTGAGCGGTATTTATCCCTTTGAAAAAACCGATTTCATACCACAGCCCCATTGCCGCCAAGTCGAAAACGGTCATAGGCTGCGAGCGGTCGATGTCGGACTGCTGGGGAAGGTAGGCGATGTCTTGGCGGCTCAATCCGTCCAGCCGGATGCTGCCTGTATCGATAGGCTGCAATCCCATCAAGGATTTGAGAAAGGTGGATTTCCCTGCGCCGTTGGGACCGAAAACCGCCCACATACTATGTTCTTCAAAAGTAATGTCCACATGGTGCACGGCAGGTCGGCGGCGGTAGCTGACCGTTAGGTTTTCAACGATGATGCTCATGCGGATATTGCCCAAAAGTAAACGCCCCATAAAAGGGATACGGCAATCAGGGCAAGGACGAGGCGGAAAGTCAATCCTGATAGTAAAAGGGAAGGTGTCATGATGATTTGCGGTTTTGAAAGGGAAGTTGGCAAAGCGGTTATCGTTATATGGCAGATATGATACTGTATAACGTTTGGTCTGTAAATTTTGTTCGGTTCGGACGGGGATTCGGGATGTGCCGGAAGGGGTGTGCTTTTTGGTGCTGTTCCGTTGCGGATGTTGCGGCAATAAGAAATACCGTCTGAAGGTTCAGACGGCATTGGGGAAAACGGTTTGAATCAACCTTTGCGTGCAGGCAGTTTTTCTTTGATGCGTGCAGCTTTACCGGTCAGGCCGCGCAGGTAGTACAGTTTGGCACGGCGTACGTCGCCACGGCGTTTGACTTCGATTTTCTCAACGGTAGGAGAGTACAGTTGGAAAGTACGTTCAACACCTTCGCCGCTGGAGATTTTGCGGACGATGAAGTTGCTGTTCAGACCACGGTTGCGGCGTGCAATAACCACGCCTTCGTAGGCTTGCAGACGGCTGCGGGTACCCTCCACGACGCGTACGGATACGACTACGGTGTCGCCCGGTGCGAATTCGGGGATTTCTTTGTTCAGGCGGGCAATTTCTTCTTGCTCCAATTGTTGGATCAGGTTCATTGTTTTTTTCCTAAATTATGATTGGATTTCCCGTTGCTCTTGCCGGATGGTTTCTAAGAGGCGGGATTCCTTTGGGATTAAACTGCGCTTTTCCAATAAGTCGGGTCTGCGCTCCAGGGTGCGGCGCAGCGATTGTTCCAACCGCCATTCCGCTATCAAGCCATGATTGCCGGAACGCAATACTTCCGGAACAGCCATGCCTTGAAATTCTAAGGGTTTGGTGTAGTGGGGGCAGTCCAAAATGCCGCTTGAGAACGAATCCTGTTCGGCAGACTGCATATCGCCCAATACGCCGGGTACGAGCCTCAATACTGCATCCATCAGCATCATGGCAGGAAGCTCTCCGCCGGAAACAACGAAGTCTCCGATGCTGATTTCTTCATCGACGCTGCTTTGCAGCAGCCTTTCGTCTATTCCCTCATAGCGTCCGCACAGCAGAATCAGATGCGGAAGTTCTGCCAGTTCTGCCGCTTTTTGGTGTGTCAGCGGTTTCCCTTGGGGGCTGAGGTAAATGACTTTTGCGGTTTGGGAAGATTGTGCTTTGGCGTGTTCTATCGCCGCATGAAGTGGCGGAGCCATCATAATCATTCCCGGACCGCCGCCGAACGGGCGGTCGTCGATGTAGCCCAATCTGTTGTCGGCAAACTTTCGGGGATTGACTGCTTCAAACTGCCAGATTCCCTGTCTGTTCGCGCGTCCCGTTACGCCGTAGCGGGTAATGCTGTCGAACATTTCGGGGAAAATGGTAACTGCCTGGATAAGCATCAGTAGTCCAAACCCCAGTCGGCAGTAATGGTCTTGCTGCCGGTATCGACGGTTTCGATATATTGGGAAACGAACGGAATCAGAATCTGCCCGTGTTCTCCGTCAATCATTAATACGTCGTTTGCGCCGGTTTCCATCAGGTTGCTTACCTTGCCTAAAACGGTATGGTCTTTGTTGACGACGGTCATGCCGACCAAGTCTGCCCAGTAGTATTCGTCTTCTTCTGTCGGGGCGAATGCTTCACGGGGTATTTCGATGGTGTAACCGCGCAATGAGAATGCTGAATCGCGGTCGTCTATGCCTTCGAATTTGACTTGGAGTTCGCTGTTGACGACTTTTCCGGCTTCAAGGGTAACGCTGACGGTTTTGCCGTCCTTGACCAAATGCCACTCGGGGTAGTCCAAAAGGCTGTCGGAATATTCGGTGTTGGCGGCAATTTTCAACCAGCCCTTTATGCCGAATACGCCTTTGATGTAGCCCATGGCTACCCTGTTTTGAGTGTTTGTCATGGCGGCAAATGCGGATTAGGCGGCTTTTTGTTCTTTAATCAGTTTTGCAACGGAGTCGCTGACTTGCGCGCCTTGTGCAATCCAGTGGTTCAGGCGGTCTGCATTGAGGCGGACGCGCTCTTGTTTTTCGTTGGCTACGGGGTTGTAGAAGCCTACGCGTTCGATGAAGCGGCCGTCGCGGCGGCTGCGTGAGTCAGTAACGATGACGTTGTAGAAGGGGCGGTGTTTCGAGCCGCCGCGTGCCAAACGGATAACTACCATTTTGAGTCCTTTTGAGAAAATCGGATATATGGAAACTGCCGATTTTAGGTTATTTTGTGGTCGGTGTGCAAGTTTTTATTTGTTTTTTCTGTTGTTTTGTCTGCCGCAAGGTTCAGATATGCGCGGTACAGGTTTTTTTCGGTGTCCGATTCCTTGAGGGTAAATCCTGATTTTTCAGCAAGTTTGATCATAGGGGTATTGGTTTTGAGAATGTCGGCACTCATAGTCCGGTAGCCTTGTTGTGTTGCGGTATGGATGGCGAGGTTCATCATTTTCTGTGCCAGTCCGCTGCCGCGCATATGTTCCGCCAGTGTGATGCCGAATTCGCATTCGTTGCGGTTCAGGCGGCTGTGGCGGACGACGGCGACGATGTTGCTGTCGGCATCCTTTGCCGTCCATGCGGCTTCACAGTGGTAATCGGGGTTGCACAGGCGTGCCAACGTGGCTGCGGGCAGTTCGTTGGTGTGGGTCATGAAGCGTGTGTACCGTGCTTCGGGGCTGAGGCTGCGGACGAACTGCTGTTTGGCTTCTGCGTCTTCGGGTAAAAGGGGGGTAATGGTAACGGTCGTGTTGTTTTTTAGGGACAGTGTTTTGGGGTGTGCTGCGGGATAGGGGGTAAGTACGTTGGGTACGGCTGCTCCGGTTTCGGTTTTGCTGCCGAGCAGTTCTGCGGCGGCTTCGCTTGTGTGGCGGAGAAATTCGGCGGCTGTCGGGTTTTTGTGTTTCAGGTATGCGGCGGCACTCTGCATTTTTGCGGCGGCATGTTCGAGGGTTTGGGCGGCTTTGCCTGTGTTCTTGCGTTTGGGCGTGTCGTGTGTTTCGGGTGTCTTTAAGAGGAAATCGCTGCTGTATTGTCCGCCGTTGAGGTTGAGGGTGATGCCGAGAATGTGTTGGCGGTATTCGGGAATGACGGTCAGTGTGTGCAGGAATTGGTCGAGGGTTTGTGTGTCGTCGAGTTCGGTAAAGTGGGCAAGGTGGCGGCTGTCGAGCGTGGTAAACGGCGGGAGTACGGCAGTGGTTTGTCCGTTGCAGCGTGCGGTCAGGATGTCGCCATAGAGGGGGTGGCTGCCGAATTGGAATTGGACGGCGTTATGGGTAGTGTGCCGGTAGGGGGGGAGGTGCAGGGCTTCGGCGAGCAGGGAGGGGTTTGCCGCTGCAAGGGCTTTTTTGATGTTTTGGGGTTGCGGTGTTTTCAGACGGCATGGCTGCGGCGGTGCAATGTCGAGCTGTGCCTGTTTCAGGGCGGCGGCGGTGTTGCGGTAGGAAAGGGTGCGGATTGCCTGAGTGGGGGTATCGAAATGTGTTATGCCGTCTGAAAAGGGGCTGCTGACGAGCAGGGGTTTGGCGGTCTGTTCGGACAGGCGGATAAGGGCGCGTGTTGTTTTTTTGTAATCCTCGTGTCCGGAGGGACTGAGGATGGTTAGGACGGCTTGGGTGTCGGGGCGGGCAAGCTGACGTGAGGCGATGTCGTGGCAGATTGAGGGTGTGGGTGTGCCGGTCAGGTGTCCGTTGCGGATGTGATGGGGAAGGTTGGGAAAGTGGAGGGCGAGGTTTTTTGGCGCGTGCGCGTTCAGCCATTCGGCAGGCGTGTCGGACAGGATGTCGAGTCGGGACAGGGGTGGAAGGTCGGACAGTTGGGCGCGCAGTGCGGCTTCGAGGTCGTCGGCGTTGAAACTGATGAGGAAGTTGCAGTGTCGGGCGAGGCAGTGCAGTACGGCACGGTCGGTTTCTGTCGTGCGGCAGGTGATGTGGAGAATCAGCGGCGTATGGTGGGTAAATTGGCGGATTGCGCTGAACAGTTTGCGCTGATCCTCTTCAGGGTTGTAGTGTAGGACGGCGGTTTTGGTGTGCAGGCTGTGTCCGAAGCGGTTGAGCCAATCGGCGGATGTGATGGGGCTTATGCCGGGATGCAGGCTGATGTGGCGGGATGTGCCTTGATGGAGTTTGTTCAGGATGTTGTCGATTTGGCGGCTGACGGCGGCATTGCCGGTCAGTATGGCGGTATGGCCTGCGGCGTACCCGTCTTGGGTACTGATGTTGAGTCCGAGTGAGGGCAGTTGGATGCCTGCGATGGTGCAGGCGGTGATGTTGAGTCCGTTGCCGTGGTGTTTGCGGATGGCAGTTTCGGCGGTGTGCAGTTCTGCGGTAGACAGGCTGTCCCAGTCCTGTATGAGGATGATGTGTCGGAGCTGCTTTTTGCGGCAGGTTTTGAGGAGGGTGTCGTAACTGTCGGGTGGGGTGACGGCAATAATCAGGTCTGCACTGCCGGGGATTTTGTTGAGGCTGGTGTAGGCGGGAAGCCCGGCTATGGTGTGGTGGCGCGGGTTTACGGGGGTGATTTTTCCTTGAAAGGGCGTACTCAGCAGGTTGCTGAGTACACGTTCGCCCAGGCTGTACGGTTGTTCGCTCGCGCCTATCAGGATAATGTGGTTGGGCATGAAGAAGTAGCCCGGATCGGTTTGTGCCGACATGATATATTCCTTTGCGGACGGTATGTGCGTGATTGTTGGAGATGCACCCGCTGTGTGTTTGTTTTGGGGTAACTGTTTGTGCAATGCCGTCTGAAGCCGGTTCAGACGGCATTATGGTCAGTTCGCACTTTTTTCTGTTTTGGAACCGGTTTTTTTCTTGGGCAGGATAAAGCGCATCCGCAGACCGTTCGGTTTGATGTTTTCGGCGATGATTTTGCCGCAGTGCTGCTCGATGATGTGTTGTGTCAGGGCAAGTCCAAGCCCTGTTCCGGGTTTGTTGGCACTGGAGTCTGCACGGTAGAAAGCGGTGAAGATGTGCGGGAGCTGCATTTCGTCCACGCCGGGACCGTTGTCGGTAACGTCGATTATCCAGTGTTTGTGGTCTTGTCCGATGTTGATCAGGATGGTGCTGCCTTCGGGACTGTAGTTGACGGCGTTGCGGATGACGTTGTCGAAGGCGCGGTACAGGTAGCTTTCGTTGGCAAGGATGGTTGTATTTTTGGGGATTTTTCCGTCGACGGACAGGGCGACCGTCTGTCCGTTCTTTTGGGCGATACTTTGGTTGTCTTCTACCAGGTTGCCTAGAAAGGGCAGGAGTTTCAGGCTTTCTTTTTCCAAAGCCATATTGGAGGTTTCGAGGCGGGACAGGGTTAACAGTTCCCCGACCAGCGTATCCATGCGGGTCAGTTCGCCTTCCAGCCGTTTGAGATATTGTTCCTGTTTTTGGGGCTGTGCCTGAATCAGTCCGACAATTGCCTGCATACGGGCAAGCGGGGAGCGCATTTCGTGGGAAACGTGGTGGAGCAGGTGGCGTTCTTTGGCAACAAGTTTTTCGAGTTTTTCCGCCATTTTGTCGAATTGGATGGCAAGATGGGACAATTCGTCGTCGCGGTCGTCGACCTGTTGGGAGATGCGGGTTTCAAGTTCTCCGTTTGCCACCCTGTCCATGCCGTTGCCTAAGATTCTGATGGGTTTGGCAATGTTGCCGGCAAGGATATATGCCATCAGCAGTCCGACGATGATGATGAAGGAGAGGATGATGAATTCGTGCCAAATCGGGGCAAGCGGCAGGCCCGGGATAAGCAGCGGGCTGGGCAGGCGTTGTGCCTGGCGGTTGTCCCAGCCTTTAATGAAGAACAGGTATTCTTCGCCGAAACGGTCGTATTCGATGCGGACAAGGTTGGAGTGGGGGTTGTTGGCGGCAAACAGCCGGGCGCGTTCTATGGTGTAATTGTCGATATAGCGGTTTAAGATGTCTTTTTTCTCGTCGCCCTGTATGACGTAAACGGCGGATGAGACGGGGCTGTCTTTCCATTCGGTCAGGATTTCGCGCGCGCCGTTGTCGCCCCGTGTCTTGAATGCGGAAATAATGCTGCCCATCAATGTGGTTTCGATGGTGCGGCGTTGGTTGAACTGGTTTTCGGCAAGGGTGTTCTGCACCAGCCAAAAAGAAAAACTCGCCACAAAGATTGCGCAGACGATAACCGCGCAAAATGTGGCGAAAATGCGTTGGAACAGTTTCATTTGCCCGCTGCTTCAGTTTTTGACAAACAGGTAGCCCAAGCCGCGTACGGTTTGAATCAGGGAGGCATCGCCCAACTTGTGGCGGATGCTGGAGATGTGTACGTCGATACTGCGGTCGAATTTTGCCAGCTTGCGGTCGAGTGCTTCGACGGACAGGGTTTCTTTGCTGACTACCTGTCCGGCATGGCGCATCAGGACTTCGAGCAGGTTGAATTCGGTGCTGGTCAGTTCGAGCGGAGTGTCTTTGACGGATGCCTGGCGTTTGGCGGGGTACAGGACGACATCGCTGACGGAGATGCTGTTGGGTGCGTTGTTCTGTTCGCCGCTGTGTTGTGCGCGACGCAGGATGGCATTGATGCGTGCCAGGAGTTCGCGTGGTGTGCAGGGTTTGGGGACATAGTCGTCCGCACCCATTTCCAAGCCGATGATTCGGTCGATGTCGTCGCCTTTGGCGGTCAGCATGATGATGGGGACGGTGCTTTGGGCGCGTACGTTTTTCAAGACATCCAAGCCGTTCATTTTGGGCATCATGGAATCCAATACGACTACATCGTATTGCCCGCTCAGGATTTCCTGTACGCCTGCTTCCCCGTCGGGAACGCTGTGGACGTTCAGACCTTCGGCGTTCAGGTATTCGGTCAGCAGTTCGGTCAGCAGTGCGTCGTCGTCTACGAGTAATACGCGGCTCATGGTGTTTCCTTTTCCGTGGTGGTATGCGCCCGCCGGGTTTGGGACGGGCATGAAACAAGTGTTTAACGGTTTATCTTAACACGGCTGCAATGTTTTTTGATAGCGTATTTTTCTGCGTGTTTGCTGTTTTTTGCAATGCTTTGCAAGGGTCTTTATATTCCAGACGGCATGCGCATCCGCCGGCGCGGGTCATTTGCAGGGTTTTGCTTCCGGATGACCGGGCGCGGCGGCGAAGGCTTTGCAGTCTTTGAGCAGTTCGGGCAACAGCGGCGCCCATACGGGCAGTTTGCGGATTTCGTCGGCGTATCGGGGCATCAGGTAGGGGTAATAGGACTGCGTCGCCCGCATCCATTGTTTTGCTTCTGCAACTTTGCCTTGCCGCATCAGGTAGAGGGCGATGCGGTAGGTGGCGGAGTAGGGGCGGTATTTTAGTGCTTTGAGGGTTGCTTCTTCCGCCCAAGTCTGGGTTTCGGGGTATTCCGGCAGGGCGAAGTTTACGAGGGAGAAGTCGGCATAAAAGGACAGCATCGGACTGTTTGCGGAAATATAGCGCAGTTCGTTGATTTTCCGGTTGAGGGTTTTGGCACTGTCGTCAGTGGCGGGGGAAAAGGCGTTAACCATCCGGGTGTATGTCCAGTCCAAGTGCAGCAATCCTGCGAATATGGCGGCGGAGGCGGTCAGTATGCCGAGATTGGCGGCTTTTTTGAAGGCGATGCCGTCTGAAGCCTCTGCGGGGGACAGAAAGAGCATCAGTCCGAAGGGGATGAGGAAATAGACATACCACAAAGGATATTCGAGCATACTGTGGCACATACTGACGGCAAGTGTGCAGATCAGGAAAAGCGATGCGGGGGTCAGGGGGCGTTTCAGCAGCCCGGCAATGCCCGTCAGCAGGGTTGCGGCAACCAGAAGCGTGCCGCTGATCCCCATCTCTGCAAGGAGTTGGAGAACGATGTTGTGGGAATGGGTGAACAAGTTGCTGAGGAGGTTGTCGTGTATGTTGTGCTGTTCGGCATTGATGAGGAAGGTTTGTTGGGCAAAACTGTTCCAGCCGTGCCCGAATATCGGGGCGGACTGGAAGGCGGCAAGGGCTTTATTCCATTCGATTTGGCGCGGCAAGTCTGTGAAACCGCCGTTGGCGACGCGTTCGACGGCAGTTTCGTAGCGGATGCCGGTAAAGGTTTCCAGAATGGTGTTCATGGAAAATTGGAACAGCGCGGTAAGGAATACGGCTGCGGCTATGCCGAGCATCGTCCGCCTGTTGGATTTGTCCGAACGGAAATACCAGAAGGGAAGGATGAGGGCGATGGCGGCTATGTAGGTCAAGATGGTGCGCGAATTGACCAAACCTAAAACGGCGGTCTGCATAATCAGGCAGATTGTGCCGAGGGCGGCGGGGATTTTTCGTTGTCCGTTGAGGTAGGCGGCGGCGAGTATGCCCCACATCAGGTAGTGTCCGAGGTTGTTGCGCTGCCCGATGTGTCCGATTACGCCTTGCCCGCTGTAAACAATGATGTTTTGAAGCAGGGGGGTATTTTCCCAGCCGGCAAACTGGATGACGACGATGCAGGATTGAAGCAGGGAGCCGATAAGCAGGGACCAGGCAAACAGGGTAACGATGCGTTCTTGTCCGAAGTGTGCGACCAAGCTCCGGCAGGCCCACGCGCTGACGGCGAGCAAGATGAAAATCCAAGAGACGATGTCGTTCATTCCGGGGTAAATCAGGTTCATCAGGCGAGCCTGAAGATACCAAAACGCCGCCATTGCAAACAGAAGGAAGCTGATGGGTGGGATTTTGACATCAAACAGCTTTTTTCCTGCCGTGAGGAACAACAGGACAATCAGGCCGGCTGCGGCTGCGGCATCGTGGTAAAAGTCGGGCGACGGTTGCAGCCTGAGCGCGAAGGTAAAGGGGACGATGCCTATCCAAAGGAAGCAGGGCAGGATGTAAATCGGCAGTTTGGCGGCGGGGCGCGCGCCGGATACGGTCGTTTCAGCGGGCATTGTTTGTTTCCTTGTATTGTTTGACGAACGACAGGCAGGATATGAAGAAGATGATGCTGAATACTGCGGAAAGCGCGGCGCAAATTTGTTCTGCCGGATAGGCGTCGAACAGGCGCATGACGGCTTCGGCAAAATAAATCAGAATCAACATGGAGCTGTATTGGTAGGTGTAGATGTTCTTTTTGAGAATACCCGAAAGCGGCAGGCAGAGGGGCAGGGTTTTGAGCGCAAGCCACGAGCCGCCCGGGCGCAACGGTGCAATCCACAGTTCCCAGGAAAGGGACAGGATTATCAGTGCGATCAGGCTGAAAGAGGCAAGGAGGTAAGCGGTTTGTCTGTTCACGGCGGTCTTTACGGTTTAAGGGCGGACAAGGGGGAGCGGTATCCCAAATCCTGCAACATCGAAACGGTTTCATAAACGGGCAGTCCCATAATGCCGCTGAAGCTGCCTTCGATAGATTGGATAAAGATGCCGCCTATGCCTTGTACGGCGTAGGCACCGGCTTTGTCCATCGGTTCGCCGCTTTGCACATAGGCGGAAATTTCTTCCGAACTCAGGGGCTTGAAAACGACGCGGTTGGTTTGGACGCGGTTTTCCGCATTGCCGCGATAACGGATGCAGACGGCAGTCAGGACGGTATGTTGTTTGCCGGACAATCGGTTTAAAAATTCGATTGCTTCGGCTTGGGAGTGGGGTTTGCCCAATATAATGCCGTCTGAAACGACGCAGGTGTCGGCGGTAATCAGGGGGAAATCGGGCATTGTGCCGTTGGTTTCGCAAAAGAGGGTCAGGGCGGTTCGGTTTTTTCTTCTGCCATCCTTTGAACGTAACGGGCAGGGTCTTCGTTCTGTCTGACCGTTTCATCGATGTCGGCAGGCAGCTTGACGACCCGATAGCCCAACTGCGTCAGGATTTCCATTCTGCGTGGGCTGTTTGAACCTAAATAGAGGGTATTCAAAGGTATTCCTTAATCTGTGGCGGTATGAGGTGGGGTTTCAGACGGCATAAGGTCAGGCTTCTGCCGGAGGCTGTATGTCGCCATCCTGTTCTGAGCGTGGCGTGAAAAAGCGTCCGAACCAAATACCTGCTTCGTATAAGAGAATCAGCGGAATGGCAAGCAGGGTTTGTGAAATCACATCGGGCGGTGTGATGACTGCGGCAATGACAAACGCACCGACAATCACATAGGGTCGGGCGTGTTTGAGCTGTCCGGTTGTTACCACGCCGATTTTGGTTAACAGGATAACGACGATGGGAACTTCAAAGGTTGTGCCGAACGCAACGAACATGCCTAAGATAAAAGACAGGTATTTGTCGATGTCTGTCGCCATATTGACGCCGACAGGGGTAACGCCGGCAAGGAATTTGAAAATGACGGGGAAAACCAGAAAGTAGGCAAATGCCATGCCGATGAAAAACAGGCTGACGCTGGAGAGGACGAGCGGCGTAATCAGGCGTTTTTCGTTTTGGTAGAGTGCGGGCGCGACGAATGCCCAGATTTGGTAGAGCGTATGCGGCAGTGAAACCAAAAACGCCGCCATCAGGGTAACTTTGACCGGAACGAAAAACGGTGCGATGACATCGGTCGCAATCATGCTGGTGTCTTTTGGCAGGTTTGCCATCAGCGGGTCGGCGATAAAAGTATAGAGTTGTTGGGCAAACGGCATCATGCCGAAAAAGCAGACGAGAATGCCGACAACCATCCACATCAGGCGGCGGCGCAGCTCGATGAGATGCTCGACAAGCGGTTGGACGGTTTGTTCGTTTTGTGTTTCGGACACCGGATTTGCCCTCTTTATGATTTACGGACGCGCAATTTAGGTTTGGCGCGGGATTTAGGACGCAAATCGCGTTTGCGGCTTATTGCCTGTTTGCGCAGCGAAGTGGTGTGCGGAACAGGCGTTTCAACAGCAGTATCGATATAGCTGACTTCGACGGTCTGTACGACGGGTGCGGCGGCAGAAGCAGTCAGGTATTCCCGCCATGCGCGGTCTTTGTCGGTTTCCGCGGGTTCGGCTGTACTGCCGGTTTGCCTGTCGTCTCCAAGGGTTTCGGCGGAAGTATCGGAACGTTCAGACGGCATAACGTCGGAAATGCCGTCTGATAGGGTGTTTGCCGCATCGGGAAGCGGATTGCCGTTTTCATCGACACCGAAATCGGCAGGCGTGCGCTGTTCGGGCAGTTTTTCCCAAGGCTTCAGACCGTCGGAAATGTCGTGCAGATTGCCTTCCATATCCGTACCGGTTTCTTTGAGGCTGTCTCGAACCTGAGCGGCGGCAGCTTCAAATTCCTGCTTTGCCTTGCGCAGTTCTTCCAGTTCGATTTGCGTGTCAAACTCTTGTTTGACGCTGCCGACAAAGCGTTGCAATCTGCCGATGAGCCGTCCGGCGGTGCGGGCGGCCTCGGGCAGGCGTTCGGGGCCGAGGACAATCAGGGCGATAATGCCGACCAAAATCAGCTCGCCCAAACCGAAATCAAACATAAGTTATGCTTTGTCTTCGTCTTTTTTATGTTCGATTACGTCGTCTTTTCCGGCATCTTTGCCATCGGTGCCTTCGTTCAGCCCCTGTTTGAAGTCATGAACTGCGCCGCCGAGGTCTTTGCCGACGTTGCGCAGTTTTTTGGTGCCGAATATCAAAACGACGATAATCAGTACGATAATCCAGTGCGTAAGAGAAAAACTGCCCATGATGTATCCTTAAGTAAGTATTAGGGGTTGATTGTGAAATAACGGTTTATACGGGTGTGCCCATGATGTGTATATGCAGGTGGAAGACCTCTTGTCCGCCGCCTTTGCCAGTATTGATAAGGGTTTTGAAGCCGTCTGCCAGTCCTGCCGCTTTGGCGATTTCGGGAACTTTCAGCATCATTTTTCCCAAAAGGGGCTGATGTTCGGGAGCGGCGTGTGCCAACGAATCGAAATGGACTTTGGGAATCAGCAGCAGATGAACCGGAGCGGCGGGGTTGATGTCTTTGAAACAAACCATCTCCCCGTCTTCATAGACGGTTTGCGCCGGAATCTCTTTGGCAGCGATTTTGCAGAAAATACAGTTGTCCATAACGGCTCCGATGCCGTCTGAAAAGCGGTCAGACGGATTGAATGTGGGAAAGTGCGGATTGTAATATAAATTCAAGATTCTGTGCGAGCGGCTTTTTCGGCCAAGCCCGACAAACCTTGACGGCGCGCAAGTTCGTCCAGTACGTCTTCCGCCTTCAGGTCGTGGTGTGTCAGAAGAATCATGGTGTGAAACCATAAGTCAGCAACTTCGTAAACCAGGTGGGACGGGTCTTTGTCTTTGGATGCCATCAACACTTCGCCCGTCTCTTCAATCACTTTTTTTAGGATTTTGTCTTCGCCCTTATGCAGGAGCTGTGCGACGTAAGATTCGGACGGATCGGCAGATTTGCGCTGTATAATGGTTTGTTGGATGGCGGATAGTACGGAATCTCCCATGATTTTCCTTCTGTTTGTTTCTGTTCGTTCGGAATGATAGGCTAAACGGCTGCTCTCGGGCAATACGCCTGTTGCGTTTCGTTGGAAAATGCCGTCTGAGCGTTTCAGACGGCATTTGTGCTGTTGCAAATGTAATTTGCTTACAGGTTTGGATTCACAATAATTTTAACGGCGGATTCGTTGTTGTGGATCAGACGCTCGAAGCCTTCGGAAACCAGTTCGTCCAGCTTGATGCGCTGGGTGATGAAAGGCTCGAGGTTGATTTTGCCTTCTTCGACCAGTTTGATGGTTTCGGCGTGGTCGTTGCAGTAGGCGATGGTGCCGCGCACGTCCAGCTCTTTCATCACGACGCTGTGGACGTTGACGGTGGCGGGGTGACTCCAGATGGATACGATAACCAAGTTGGCGGCAGGTTTGCAGGCTTCGACCAAAGTATCCAACACTTTGTTCACGCTGGTACATTCGAATGCCACGTCCACGCCTTCGCCGTTGGTCAGTTTTTTCACCTCTTCGACAACATCGACTTCGGACGGGTCGAGGATGTAGTCGGCAACGCCGGATTCGCGCGCTTTGTCTTTGCGTGCTTTACTCAACTCGGTGATGATGACTTTGATGCCTTTGGCTTTCAGCACGGCAGCCAACAGCAAACCGATCGGGCCTGCACCGCCGACCAATGCGACATCGCCTTCTTTCGCGCCGCTGCGTACATAGGCGTGGTGTCCGACAGACAGCGGTTCGATCAAAGCGGCTTGATCCAACGGGATTTTGTCGGAAATCGGATGCACCCAACGGCGTTTGACGGCGATTTTTTCGGACAGACCGCCGCCGCAGCCGCCCAAGCCGATAAAGTTCATGTCTTTGGAGAGGTGGTAGTTGCTGCCCGGGCCGGTCGGTACGTCGTCGTGTACGATGTAAGGCTCGACAACGACGTGTTGACCGACTTTGATGTCGTCCACGCCTTCGCCGACGGCATAGACCACGCCGGAGAACTCGTGTCCCATCGTTACGGGAGCGGACTCGCCGGAAATCGGGTGCGGATGACCGCAGGGCGGGATGAAAATCGGGCCTTCCATAAATTCGTGCAGGTCGGTGCCGCAGATGCCGCACCACGCGACATTGATGCCGACGGTGCCGGGGGCGACGGTCGGTTCGGGGATGTCTTCGATGCGGATATCGCCTTTATCGTAAAAACGTGCTGCTTTCATTGTAACGCTCCTTGTTTTCAAGTAGGAATGCCGTCTGAAAAATGTCGGACGGCGGTTGAAATGGGAATGGCGTGAAGAAGCCTGACCGTTTCCGGTTGAATCTGTTTAGATGTTATTTTACTACAAGAGATGTGTTTAAGCACGCGGAAGGCTTTCTGTTTGCGTCAGGTCAAATAATGATGCCGTCTGAAAACCGAATCGGCTTCAGACGGCATTTATATCGTAACGGTCGGATTGGGTAGGTTGGCGCACCTGTCCGGTTTTCGGTTTGGCAAACCGTTTTTTTGTTGGATACAGTGTTTTCTGATAGGCGGTTGCGGCATCGGATTTGCACAGCCCTGCCAGCACGCGGATATGCTCGGCAGCAGATTGTGCCAGAGGTTCAAGGGTGTAGCCGCCTTCGAGTACGGATACGATTTTGCCGGAGCAGCTGGATGCCGTCTGAATGATTTTGTGTGTCAGCCAGGCAAAATCCGCCTCGTGCAGGTTGAGCCTGCCCGATTCGTCCAGACGGTGTGCGTCGAATCCTGCCGACAGCAGCACCAGTTCGGGTTTGAATGCGGCAAGCCGGGGCAGCCACTGTCTGCGGACGGCTTCGCGGAATGCGCGGCTGCCCGTTCCCGGCGGCAAGGGCAGGTGCACCATATTGCCGCCGTCGGGCATATCGTTGTTTTCGGGGAAGGGGAAAAGGTCGGTTTCAAACAGGTTGAAAAACAGGATGCGCGGATCGTCTTTGAATATTTCTGCCGTACCGTCGCCGTAGTGGACATCGAAATCGATGACGGCAATGCGTTTCAGGCGGTATTCGGCAATGGCATGCATGACGCCGGCGGCAACGTTGTTCAGCAGGCAGAATCCGCCGGCTTTGCCGCTGCCTGCATGGTGTCCGGGCGGGCGGGCGGCGCAAAAGGCATGCCATGCTTTGCGGTTCATGACCATGTCGACTGCCTGAACTGCCGAACCGGCGGCAAAGCGTGCGGCAGACAGCGAGCCTGTGCTGATTGCAGTGTCGTCATCCAGGCGGAAAATCTTGCCTTTTTGGGGCAGGCAAGATTCCAAACGGTTCAGATATTTGCTCGAGTGGACAAGTGCAAGGCGCGTATCGCTGATTTCTTCCGCCTCTACGGTTTGGAGGTGCTGCCAAATACCGGCGCGGCGCAATGCCTGCTCGATGCAGAGGATGCGGTCGGGCGAATCGGGATGGTTTACTCCGGGTTCGTGTCCGGTGCAGGCGGGGTGGAAAAGCCAGGCGGTCTGGGCGTTTTTGCCCAAAAAAAGGCGCAGCAGGGCGTAGAGTTTCAGGAACAGGCGGGTTAGCGGCATGGGTTCGGGAAAGGGGTTGCAGACGGCATACGGTTGGGTATGGGCAGCAAACCCGATATATTGTTTACGGTCTTATGCTATTATATACCCCGCTCGATTTTCAACCATATTAGAAAGAACGGATAAATTATGAATCAAGCTGTTGCACAATTTGCTCCTTTGGTGTTGATTATGGTGGTGTTCTACTTCCTGATCATGCGCCCCCAACAAAAGAAATTCAAAGCACACCAAGCGATGCTGGCTGCTTTGAAGATCGGCGACAAAGTTGTTTTGGCTGCCGGTTTTAAAGGACGTGTAACCAAAGTAGGCGAGCAATTCTATACTGTCGATATCGGCCAAGGTGCGAAAATTGAAGTGGAAGTTGAGCGCAACGCGATTGCCGCAAAAGCCGAATAATCCCGTTTTTTTAGGAAAGCCGCCTCATTTTCCGAGTGCGGCTGTTTGCCTTTATAAATAAAGCAAAGGTTTATCATGAACCGTTATCCTTTATGGAAATACCTGCTGATTGCGTTTACGATTGTGGTTGCGGCTGTTTATTCGCTGCCCAACCTTTTTGGTGAAACGCCTGCTGTACAGGTATCGACCAACCGACAAGCTATTGTTATCAATGATCAAACCCAGTCTAAAGTAGATGCCGCACTGAAACAGGCAGGTATTCAGACAGATGGGATGTTTGTCGTCGACAATTCGTTGAAAGTGCGTTTCAAAGACACTGAAACGCAATTGAAAGCACGCGACATCATCGAAAACACTTTGGGCGAAGGGTATATTACCGCGCTCAACCTGTTGGCGGACAGCCCCGAATGGATGGCGAAAATCAAAGCCAATCCGATGTTTTTGGGTTTGGACCTGCGCGGCGGCGTGCATTTCACCATGCAGGTCGATATGAAAGCGGCGATGCAGAAAACATTTGAACGTTATTCGGGCGACATCCGCCGCGAACTGCGCCGCGAAAAAATCCGCAGCGGTACGGTACGCCAGACTGAAAACAGTTTGACCATCCCTTTGCAGGATGCAGGTGATGTGCAAAAGGCACTGCCGCAGTTGCGCAGGCTGTTTCCTGAAGCAACGCTGAATTCAGACGGCAGCAATATCGTCTTGACGCTTTCGGAAGAGGCGGTGAATAAAGTACGTTCCGATGCGGTCAAACAGAACATCACTACCCTGCACAACCGTGTGAACGAGTTGGGCGTGGCCGAACCCGTCATCCAGCAGTCCGGTGCCGACCGCATCGTCGTGCAGCTTCCCGGTGTGCAAGACACTGCCAAGGCAAAAGACATCATCGGCCGTACCGCGACTTTGGAAGTCCGCATGGTGGAGGACGATCCTGCCAAGTTGCGCGAGGCATTGGAAGGCAACGTGCTGAGCGGTTATGAGTTGCTTTCAAGCGGCGGAGATCGTCCCGAAACTCTGCTAATCAGCAAACAGGTCGAGCTGACGGGCGACAACATCAACGATGCGCAACCGAGTTTCGACCAAATGGGCGCACCTGCCGTCAGTCTGAGCTTGGACAGCGCGGGTGGCAGCATTTTTGGCGAACTGACTGCCGCAAATGTCGGCAAACGCATGGCGATGGTTTTGATCGACCAAGGAAAATCCGAGGTTGTAACCGCGCCGGTTATCCGTACTGCCATTACCGGCGGACGCGTGGAAATTTCCGGAAGCATGACGACAGCCGAAGCCAACGATACGTCTTTGCTGTTGCGTGCCGGTTCTCTTGCCGCACCGATGCAGATTGTCGAAGAACGTACCATCGGTCCGTCTTTGGGTAAGGAGAACATCGAAAAAGGCTTCCATTCGACTTTATGGGGTTTTGCCATCGTTGCTGCATTCATGGTGGTTTACTATCGTCTGATGGGTTTCTTTTCTACCATTGCATTGAGTACCAACATACTGTTTCTAATCGGTATTTTGTCTGCCATGCAGGCAACGTTGACGTTACCGGGTATTGCCGCGCTGGCGTTGACTTTAGGTATGGCAATCGACTCCAACGTCTTGATTAACGAACGTATCCGAGAGGAACTGCGTGCCGGTGTGCCGCCGCAGCAGGCAATCAATCTCGGTTTCCAACACGCATGGGCGACCATTGTCGATTCGAACCTGACTTCGCTGATTGCCGGTATCGCGCTTTTGGTATTCGGTTCCGGTCCGGTACGCGGTTTTGCGGTCGTACACTGCTTGGGTATTCTGACTTCGATGTATTCGTCTGTCGTCGTATTCCGTGCGTTGGTCAATTTGTGGTACGGACGCAGACGCAAATTGCAGAACATTTCCATCGGTGCGGTATGGAAACCTGAAGCCGAAACTGCGGCAGGTAAGGAGTAAGCTATGGAACTCTTTAAAATCAAACGCGATATTCCGTTTATGAGCTACGGCAAACTGACAACCTTCATTTCGTTGGTTACGTTTATCGCTGCCGTGTTCTTCTTGGTGACCAAAGGTCTGAATTTCTCTGTCGAATTTACCGGTGGTACGGTAATGGAAGTCCAATATCAGCAGGGTGCGGATGTCAATAAGATGCGCGAACGCCTCGATACGCTGAAAATGGGTGATGTACAGGTTCAGGCATTGGGTACGAACAAACACATTATGATCCGCCTGCCGAACAAAGAAGGTGTTACTTCCGCACAGTTGTCCAATCAGGTTATAGATTTGCTGAAAAAAGACAGTCCCGATGTTACTTTGCGCCAAGTCGAATTTATCGGCCCGCAAGTCGGTGAGGAATTGGTAAGTAATGGATTGATGGCTTTAGGTTTTGTCGTTATCGGCATCATTATTTACCTGTCGATGCGTTTTGAGTGGCGTTTTGCCGTATCTGCCATTATCGCCAATATGCACGACATCGTGATTATTCTCGGCTGCTTTGCCTTCTTCCAATGGGAATTTTCGCTGACCGTCTTGGCGGGTATTCTTGCCGTATTGGGCTATTCTGTGAACGAATCCGTCGTCGTCTTCGACCGTATCCGTGAAAACTTCCGCAAGCCGGCGATGCGCGGACATACCGTGCCGGAAGTCATCGACAACGCGATTACCGCAACGATGAGCCGCACCATCATTACCCACGGTTCGACCGAGGCGATGGTTGTTTCTATGCTGGTGTTCGGCGGTGCGGCCTTGCACGGCTTTTCTATGGCGTTGACCATCGGCATCGTGTTCGGCATTTATTCTTCCGTATTGGTTGCCAGCCCGCTCTTGCTGATGTTCGGTTTGAGCCGCGACAATATCGCCAAGGAAGCGAAACAGAAGGAAGAAATTGTGGTCTGATGTCAAATGCCGTCTGAAACCGGAAGATGTCTCCGTTTTCAGACGGCATTTCGCCGACATCGCAAAATATCGTGCAGAACAGCAAAAATTGTGTGATAATGCGCCGTTCCTGTTTCAGGAATAGGGAGTTTGCCGTTGTCTTCAGGCTTGGCAAACTTGTCTGAATCCCTATGGGGATTCTTATATTTTTGGAGTTTTCATTATGGCACTGACCGTAGAACAAAAAGCACAAATCGTTAAAGATTTCCAACGCAAAGAAGGTGATACCGGCTCTTCTGAAGTGCAAGTCGCCCTGTTGACTTTCCGCATCAACGACCTGACCCCCCACTTCAAAGCCAACCCCAAAGACCACCACAGTCGTCGTGGTCTGCTGAAAATGGTTAGCCAACGCCGCCGTTTGTTGGCCTACTTGCGCCGTACCCAACCCGATACTTATCGTGCGTTGATTACCCGCTTGGGTCTGCGTAAATAATTGCGCTTTCCGACACCGCCCAGAAAAATGGGCGGTGTTTTCTTTTCTGTTGCTTTCCGACAAGTTCAAATCCATATTTATTGCCCGAAAACCGCATAAACTAATATAATACAAAGTTCTTTGGAATCCTGTTCCATTTCATGCTGCCCGTGCGCTTCACAAGAGTTTCAGACGGCATCAGACGTTGCGACTCCCGCCAGCAATCAAACAGCTTTTTATCACCCATTCGAAAATCCGTTTTGCCGGTACTCGTCTTTTTATTGGAGTATTGCCATTATGACCGCAACCACTGCGTCTTCAGCCAAACCTTATCTCAAAATCCAAGGCTTGGTGAAAAAGTTTGGTGACAATTACGCTGTCGATAACATCGACTTGGACATTTATCAACATGAAATCTTTGCCCTTTTGGGCAGTTCCGGCAGCGGAAAATCTACGCTGCTGCGTATGCTGGCGGGTATGGAAAGCCCCAATCAGGGCAAAATCATCCTTGACGGTCAGGATATTACCAAGCTTGCACCCTATGACCGCCCCATCAATATGATGTTCCAAAGTTACGCGCTTTTTCCGCATATGACGGTGGAGCAGAACATTGCCTTCGGATTGAAGCAGGACAAAATGCCTAAGGACGAAATCGCCGCACGTGTGGAAGAAATGCTGCGCCTGGTTCAGATGACCAAATTTGCCAAACGCAAGCCGCACCAGCTTTCTGGCGGTCAGCAGCAGCGCATCGCATTGGCGCGCAGTTTGGCAAAACGCCCGAAAATCCTGCTGTTGGACGAACCCCTCGGCGCGTTGGACAAAAAATTGCGCCAACAAACCCAGCTTGAGTTGGTCAATACGCTGGAACAAGTCGGCGTAACCTGTATTATGGTTACGCACGACCAAGAAGAGGCGATGACGATGGCGACCCGCATCGCCATTATGTCCGACGGTCAGTTGCAGCAGGTCGGTACACCCAGCGATGTGTATGACTATCCCAACAGCCGCTTTACTGCCGAGTTTATCGGCGAAACCAATATTTTTGACGGTGTCGTGATTGAAGATCATGCGGATTATGCCGTCATCGAATGCGAAGGTTTAGAAAACCACGTCCGTATCGATCATGGTTTGGGCGGCCCGAGCGAGCAGGATCTTTGGGTTAGTATTCGACCAGAGGATATTGATTTATATAAGGAAAAACCTGATCATTTGGGCGATTATAACTGGGCGAAAGGTACGGTAAAAGAAATTGCCTATTTGGGCAGCTTCGCCATATACCATATCAAACTCGCCAATGGCCGTGTCGTCAAAAGCCAAGTTCCTGCACCTTACTGGTATGTGCGCAACATTACACCGCCAACTTGGGACGAAACCGTGTATATCAGCTGGCCGGAAAACCAACCGACTCCGTTGTTCCGTTGATTTAAGGGGAGTGAGATGAACCTTAAAAAACTGAAAAACAAACTGTTCCGCCGCCCGGGGCAGCGTGCGGTGATTGCCGTGCCGTATATTTGGCTTTTGGTGCTGTTTCTGATTCCGTTCGCCATCGTGCTGAAAATCAGCTTTGCCGAACAAGAAATCGCCATTCCGCCGTTTACGCCGTTGACCAGCATCGATGAAGATTTAGGTCGTCTGAATATCGCCATCAGTTATCAAAACTATGCCGATATTTTCCAAAATTTCTGGAATACCCTGAATCCCTTCGGCGACGGTGAAAACAGCAATATCTATCTGATGACTTATTGGTCTTCAATAAAAACTGCACTGACTACGACGGTAATTTGTCTGTTGGTCGGTTACCCGACTGCCTATGCGATTTCCCGCGCCAATCCTTCTGTCCGTAATGGTTTGCTGCTTGCCATTATGCTGCCCTTTTGGACATCGTTCCTGCTGCGTGTCTATGCGTGGATGGGTCTGCTCGGGCATAACGGCATTGTAAACAACCTGTTGATTAAAATGGGTATTATCAGCGAGCCTTTGGATTTGTTCTACAATGCCTTTTCGCTCAATTTGGTGATGGTTTACGCCTATCTGCCGTTTATGATTCTGCCGCTTTACACGCAGCTGGTGAAACTGGACAGCCGCCTGCTCGAAGCGGCTTCCGATTTGGGTGCGGGACCGGTCAAGTCGTTCTTGACGATTACACTGCCTCTGTCTAAAACCGGCATTATTGCAGGTTCGATGCTGGTTTTCGTCCCCGCTGTCGGCGAGTTCGTTATTCCCGAGCTGGTCGGAGGTTCGGAAAACTTGATGATTGGTAAAGTCTTGTGGCAGGCATTCTTTGATCAAAACAACTGGCCGTTGGCTTCCGCCGTCGCCGTTGTGATGGTCGCGCTGCTGGTCGTGCCGATTGCGCTGTTCCAGCATTATGAAAACCGCGAATTGGAAGAAGGAGCCAAATAATGCAGAAATCCAAATTATCTTGGTTCTTGAAACTGATGTTGGCACTGTCACTGGCGTTTCTGTATATCCCGCTAGTCGTTTTGGTTGTCTATTCGTTTAACGAATCCAAGCTCGTTACCGTTTGGGGCGGCTTTTCGACCAAGTGGTACGGCGCATTGCTGGAAAACGACACCATCTTGGAAGCTGCTTGGTTATCGCTGCGTATTGCCGTTGTGTCTTCGCTTGCCGCCGTCGTTTTGGGTACGCTGGCGGGCTATGCGATGGCGCGTATCAAACGTTTCCGCGGCAGTACCTTGTTTGCCGGTATGATTTCCGCGCCTATGGTGATGCCCGACGTGATTACCGGTCTGTCTATGCTGCTGCTGATTATTCAGGTGCAGATGTTCCTGCAAGGTAGCGAATTGCTGCAATCGCTTTATTTTGATCGAGGCTTTTTCACTATTTTCTTAGGACATACCACGCTTTGCATGGCATACATTACCGTTGTCATCCGTTCGCGTCTGGTTGAGCTTGACCAATCGCTCGAAGAAGCTGCAATGGATTTGGGTGCGCGTCCGCTGAAAATCTTTTTTGTCATCACTTTGCCTTTGATTGCCCCTGCCATCGCTTCAGGCTTTCTGCTCGGCATTACCCTGTCTTTGGATGATTTGGTGATTACCTCCTTCCTGTCCGGCCCCGGTTCTTCTACATTGCCGCAGGTGATTTTCTCCAAAATTAAGCTGGGTCTTGATCCTCAGATGAATGTCTTGGCAACCATCCTGATCGGCATCATCGGAACATTGGTCATCATCGTTAATTATTGGATGATGAGGCAGGCAACCAAGCGCGACCGCGAGGCGGCAGAAGCCTACCGCCAGGAAAAACTGGCTGCCGAGAAAGCGCATTGACCGACAGGGCAGGCTGACCGCATTATCAGGTCAGCCTGTTTTCTTGAAGTAATTTCCCGTTCAGACGGCATGGTACGGCAAACCATATCATGCCGTCTGAAAATATACCTGATAAAGTAAACATAATGATTCGTCCTGATTTTCAAGAATATCTACCTTCTTATTATTTTAGTTCGGTTAATCCTCATACTGTTTATCCGAAACTTCAATGCCGTCTGAAAACCGAAACCTGCATTATCGGCGGCGGTTTGAGCGGTTTGTGTACCGCATTGCCGCTGGCGGAACACGGACATGAAGCCGTCGTTTTGGAAGCCGCGCGTATCGGTTTCGGCGCATCCGGCAGGAGCGGCGGGCAGGTCATCAGCGACTACGCCTGCGGTATGGAGGAAATTGAAAAACAGGTCGGCTTGGAGCAGGCGCAATGGTTTTGGCAACAGTCTTTGCAGGCGGTCGAACTGGTGGACGAACGCGTCCGCAAACATGCCATCGATTGCGATTGGCAGCGCGGTTATGCCACGGTTGCCGTTCGTCCGCAGCATTGGGAAGAGTTGCAGCAGTGGCATGAACACGCCCAACGGTATTACGGTGCGAGTCATTATCAACTTTGGGATAAAGCCGAGTTGAAACAGCAGCTTGACAGCGATATGTACCAAGGGGCGCAATTCGACCCCCTGTCCGGACACCTTCATCCGCTCAATTACACGTTGGGTGTTGCCGGTGCCGCTGCCGAAGCCGGGGCGCAGATTTTTGAGCATTCTCCTATGATACGCATTGAACCTTATCAAAACGGTTGGTTGGTTTACACTCCGGAAGGCAGTGTCGAATGCAAAAATGTGGTCTATGCCGTTAATACCTATGCAGGTTTGAACCCGATATTCCGGCCTTTGGAACGCAAGGCGATTGCCGTCAGCACCTTTATTATTGCCACCGAACCCTTGGGCGCGCGCGCAAAAGAGCTTATCCGCAACAATATGGCAGTATGCGACAACCGCCATATTTTGGACTATTACCGCCTCAGCGCGGACGGCAGGCTGCTTTTCGGCGGTAAGGATAACGAGTTTATCGACGATCCCGCGCGTATGACCGAGCTTGTCCGCCAAGATATGCTTAAAGTTTTTCCGCAGCTTGGCGATGTCGGAATCGAATATTCATGGGGCGGGGAGTGCGATATTACCGCCAACCTTGTCCCGCATTTCGGACGTTTGGCCGCGAATGTTTTTTATGCGCAAGGTTATTCCGGCCATGGTATGGCAATAACGGGTATTGCAGGTTTGGCGGTTGCAGAAGCAATTTTAGGGGACGAATGCCGTCTGAAGCCGTTTGAGCAGTTGCGCCAGCCGAATATCATCCTCCAACCGTTTTTGAGAAAGCTCGGTTCTTTCCTCGGCTCGAAATATTATCAGTGGAAAGACAGCCGTTGAGTATTAGGGAACGGCAAATGCATAAAAATGCCGTCTGAAGCCTGCTTTCCAAGTTTCAGACGGCATTTTTTGAATGCCGTACGGTGTGTTTATTTTCCGCGCATCAGTTCAAAGAAATCATCATTGTTTTTAGAGGCTTTGATTTTTCCGATTAAAAATTCGGCTGCCTCGATTTCGTCCATCGGGTGCAGGAATTTGCGTAAGAGCCACATACGTTGTAACTGGTCGTTCGGCACAAGCAGCTCTTCGCGGCGCGTGCCGGATTTGTTGATGTTGATGGCGGGGAAGAGACGTTTTTCCGCCATACGGCGGTCAAGGTGCAATTCCATATTGCCGGTGCCTTTGAATTCTTCGTAAATCACATCGTCCATACGGCTGCCGGTTTCAACCAATGCTGTGGCGATGATGGTCAGCGAACCGCCTTCTTCCACGTTGCGCGCCGCACCGAAGAAACGTTTGGGGCGGTGCAGCGCGTTGGCATCGACACCGCCGGTCAGGATTTTGCCCGAGGTGGGGACGACGGTATTGTAGGCGCGGGCAAGGCGGGTAATCGAATCCAGTAGGATGACCACGTCTTTTTTGTGTTCCACCATACGCTTGGCTTTTTCAAGCACCATTTCGGCAACTTGGACGTGGCGTTGAGCCGGCTCGTCAAAGGTGGAGGAAACTACTTCGCCACGGACGGAGCGGCTCATTTCGGTAACTTCTTCGGGACGCTCGTCAATCAAGAGGACGATGAGCTCGACTTCAGGATAGTTTGCGGTAATGGCATGGGCAATATTTTGCAGCATCACGGTTTTACCGCTTTTGGGCGGGGCAACCAAGAGAGCGCGCTGACCTTTACCGATGGGCGAAATCAGGTCGATGGCGCGTCCGGTAAGGTTTTCTTCGGACTTTAAGTCGCGTTCCAGCTTCAACTGTTCGGTCGGAAACAGCGGGGTCAGGTTTTCAAACAGGATTTTATGGCGGCATACTTCCGGGTGGTCGCCGTTGATGGTATCAAGCCTGACTAGGGCAAAATAGCGTTCGTTGTCTTTGGGGACGCGGACGCTTCCTTCGATGGTGTCGCCCGTATGCAGGTTGAAGCGGCGGATTTGGGTGGGCGAGACATAGATGTCGTCGGGTCCGGCAAGATAGGAGGTGTCCGCGCTGCGGAGGAAGCCGAAACCGTCGGGCAGGATTTCAAGCGTGCCGGAGCAGGTGAAACCCTCGCCTTTTTTCATCATCTGGCGGACGATGGCAAATACGAGGTCTTGTTTGCGGAATCGGTTGGCGTTTTCGATGCCGTGTTCTTCCGCCAATTCTAAGAGTTTGGAAATGTGCAGGGTTTGTAATTCGGAGACGTGCATAATAATGATGTATTTTGAAGAGGAAAAAGACAGGCAGATGCCGTCTGAAAGAAGAAGCTGACCGTTGCCGGTTGCTCGGAGAAGGGGGAATTGTAGGCAGTCGGCGCGTGGGTGTCAAATATTATCGCGGACGGGGCATCGGCAGGAAATGCCGTCTGAACGGAGCTGCTTGGAAAAAAATACCCCCGCGCTTTTCAGGCTCGGGGGTATGGGCATTGATTATTTGTTCAATTCATTCGCCAAATACAGCCAAGTTTCGATGACGGTATCCGGGTTCAGGGAAATGCTTTCGATACCTTCCTCAACCAGCCATTTGGCAAAGTCCGGATGGTCGGACGGACCTTGACCGCAGATGCCGACATATTTGTTCTGCTTGCGGCAGGCGGAGATGGCAAGGTGCAGCATCACTTTGACGGCAGGGTTGCGTTCGTCAAACGATTCGGACACCAAGCCGCTGTCGCGGTCGAGACCGAGGGTCAGTTGGGTCATGTCGTTCGAGCCGATGGAGAAGCCGTCGAAGTATTGCAGGAATTGTTCCGCCAATACCGCGTTGCTCGGCAGCTCGCACATCATGATCAGGCGCAGACCGTTTTTGCCGCGTTCCAAACCGTTTTCTTTCAGGGCTTTGACAACGGCTTCGGCTTCGCCCAAGGTGCGGACGAACGGAATCATGATTTCAACGTTGGTCAAGCCCATTTCATCGCGGACGCGTTTTAATGCTTTGCATTCCAAGGCGAAACAGTCTTTGAAGCTCTCGGCGACATAACGCGCCGCACCACGGAAGCCCAACATCGGGTTTTCTTCATGCGGTTCGTAGATGCTGCCGCCGACCAGGTTGGCGTATTCGTTGGATTTGAAGTCGGACATACGGACGATGGTTTTACGCGGATAAACCGATGCGGCCAATGTCGCCACGCCTTCTGCGATTTTATCGACGTAGAAGTCGACAGGGGATGCATAGCCGGCGATGCGGCGGGTAATTTCCGCTTTCAATTCGTCATCTTGTTTGTCAAATTCCAACAAGGCTTTCGGGTGGATGCCGATTTGGCGGTTGATGATAAATTCCATACGCGCCAAGCCGATGCCTTCGCTGGGCAGGTTGGCGAAGCTGAATGCGAGTTCGGGATTGCCGACGTTCATCATGACTTTAACCGGTGCTTTGGGCATATTGTCTAAGGCAACATCGGTAATCTGTACGTCCAGCAGGCCGGAGTAGATGAAGCCGGTATCGCCTTCGGCACAGGATACGGTAACTTCTTGACCGTTTTTCAGCAATTCGGTTGCATTGCCGCAGCCGACAACGGCAGGAATGCCCAGTTCGCGCGCGATAATCGCCGCGTGGCAGGTGCGGCCGCCGCGGTTGGTAACGATGGCGGAAGCACGTTTCATCACGGGTTCCCAATCCGGATCGGTCATGTCGGTAACCAGTACGTCGCCGGCTTCGACGGAATCCATCTCGGAAGCATCTTTAATCAGACGTACTTTACCCTGTCCAACTTTTTGACCGATGGCACGACCTTCGCATAATACGGTTTTATCGCCGTTGATGGCGAAGCGGCGCAGGTTGCGGCTGCCTTCTTCTTGGGATTTTACGGTTTCGGGACGGGCTTGCAGGATGTAGAGTTTGCCGTCCAAGCCGTCGCGACCCCATTCGATATCCATCGGGCGGCCGTAGTGTTTTTCGATGGTCAGTGCGTAATGCGCCAACTCGGTAATTTCTTCGTCGGTAATGGAGAAGCGGTTGCGGTCTTCCTCGGGGACATCGACGTTGGTTACGGATTTACCGGCTTCTGCTTTGTCGGTAAAAATCATTTTGATGTGTTTCGAACCCATGGTCTTGCGCAGGATGGCAGGTTTGCCCGCTTTCAGTGTGGGTTTGAACACATAAAATTCGTCCGGGTTGACCGCGCCTTGTACGACGTTTTCGCCCAGACCGTAAGAGGAGGTAACAAAGACGACTTGATCGTAGCCGGATTCGGTGTCGAGGGTGAACATCACACCTGATGCGCCACTGTCGGAACGCACCATGCGTTGAACGCCGGCGGAAAGGGCGACGATGTCGTGTTCGAAGCCTTTGTGGACGCGGTAGGAAATGGCGCGGTCGTTGTACAGGGAGGCGAATACATGGCGCATCGCTTCTTTAACGTTTTCCAAGCCGTTGATGTTTAAGAAGGTTTCCTGTTGGCCGGCAAATGAAGCGTCCGGCAGGTCTTCGGCGGTTGCGGAAGAGCGTACGGCAACGGAAATGTCCGCGCCGCTGGCATCGGCAACCATTTTGTTCCATGCCGCTTCGATTTCGGCATCGAGCTGTTCGGGGAAAGGCGTGTCCAAAATCCATTGGCGGATTTCTTTGCCGACGCGTGCCAGTTCGGCAACGTCTTCGACATCCAATTTTGCCAGTGCGGCGGAAATGCGTTCGCTCAGACCGTTGTGTGCGAGGAATGCGCGGTAGGCATCGGCTGTGGTGGCAAAGCCGCCGGGGACGCGAACGCCTTTTTCGGTCAGCTGACTGATCATTTCGCCCAGCGAGGCGTTTTTACCGCCCACGCGTTCAACATCTGTCATACGCAGGTTTTCAAACCAGATTACGTAGTTGTCGGCCATTTGTGTGTCCAATCCAAAATATGTTAAAAAAGAAACAAATCCGCGTGCTTATTTTAAGCGATTCGTTCCGCCGCTGTCATGTGTTTTATCCGTTTTAAAATCATGATGCCGTCTGAAAAATTGCGGTTTCGGCGTGTGTAGCGGTTTGAAACTTGCAGCCGGTATGTTTCTTTTTTTGGGTATTTTCTTTGTAAAACAGATGGTTTGAATAGGTTAATGTTTTTTCTGTTTGATTTTTTGTTTATTTTTTTAAAATTTTATGCCAAAAAACACTTTATCTAAATAATTTTATTTCAAAATAATATTGTGTCTGTTTGGGTGTAATCCGAGGTAGGTGTGCTGCGGGTGCTTTCCTTGTGTCTGCTGCTGCTGTTATGATGGGATTTTAAACCTGTGTTTTAAGGATGGAAGATGAGCAGTCCGCGCCATGTGTTTTACATTTCCGACCGTACCGGTCTGACTGCCGAGAATATCGGCGAGGCTTTGCTGAACCAGTTTGGCAATCTGTCGTTTAAACGCCATACGCATCCGTTTGTCGATACGCCGGAAAAGGCGCGCGCGGTGGTGGAGAAGGTCAATCGGAGCCGGCAGGAAAACGGTCAGCGTCCGATTGCGTTTGTCAGCGTGGTCAATGACGAAATCCGTGAAGTCATCAAACAGGCAGACGCTTTCCACATCAATTTTTTTGAAACCTTCCTCGGGCTTTTGGAAAAGGAACTCAACACCGAGGCGGTTGCCGCCGAACAGGGACACCACAGTATCGGTAATACGAAGCGTTACGATGCGCGTATGGAGGCGGTCAATTTTTCTTTGAACCACGACGACGGGGTCAGCGATAAGAACCTTCAGGAAGCGGATGTGATTCTGATGGGCGTGTCCCGTTCGGGTAAAACGCCGACCTGCCTTTACCTCGCCCTGCAATACGGCATCCGTGCGGCAAACTATCCGCTGATTCCCGACGATTTGGAATCGGCCGATCTGCCGCGTATGGTCAAGCCGTATAAAGACAAGCTGTTCGGGTTGACTATCCAGCCGGAACGTTTGCAGACCATCCGTCAGGAACGCCGCCCGAATTCGACTTATGCGCGCATCGACACCTGCCGCAGCGAGGTGGCGGACGCGCAGAGTATGTTCAGACGGCATGGCATTCCGTTTGCGAATACGACGGATAAATCGGTGGAAGAGCTTGCCGTGCACATCCTTCAGGCGTGCAAGCTCAAACGCAGGTTTTGACGGGCTTTGATTCGGTTTGAAGGTGGAAATGCCGTCTGAAATCAGGTTTCAGACGGCAGTTTTATGTTTGTGGGGCGGATATTTTTCAGGACTGTATTTTGTCCAGACATTCGAGCAGATCGAGCGGCGTTCGGATGTGGAAATCCGCCTGCCATGAGCCGGTATCGTCTTCGGGAGCGATGTAGCCCCATTCGGCGAGGACGGTTTTCATGCCGGCGTTGCGGCCTGCTTGGATGTCGCGTTCGGCATCGCCGACGTAGAGTGTGTGTTGCGGGTCGGCGTGGATTTGTCCGCACGCATACAGCATGGGTTTGATGCTGGGCTTGGGTTCGCCGAAGGTGTCGCCGCTGACGACGACGGCGGGTGGGATGATGAAGCCGAGTTTGGGGACGAGTTTGTCGGTGAAGCGCATGGGTTTGTTGGTGATGATGCCCCATTTGATGCCTCGTCTGTCGAGTTCGGCGATGAGTTCATTCACGCCGTCGAAGAGGGTGGTGTCTTGGGCGTAGCGGCGGTCGTATTCCTCCAGATATTCGGTGCGCCATCGGGCATAGTCGGGATGGTCGGGGGTGATGCCTGCGCCGAGCTTGAGCAGTCCTGCTGCGCCGTGGCTGGCTTGGTTGCGGATTTCGTCCATGCTTTTTTCGGGCAGTCCGTGGCGGGCGAGCAGGGTGTTGAGTGCGCCGCCGAGGTCTAGGGCGGTGTCGGCGAGCGTGCCATCGAGGTCGAAGAGTACGGCGTGTATCATGTGTGTTCCTTTTCAGACGGTATTTTTGTTCTGTTTCAAACCCTGCTCGAAATCTTCCAGCATATCCAATTCAAAGCGGCTGAAGCCCGCTTTTTCGCGCGCTTCGATGTTCACATAGCCGCGGAAGATAAACATATCGTAACGGGCAATCAGGCTGCGGAACAGGGTAATCGGTTCCAAACCGCGTTCGCGGCAGAGATGTTGATACCAATGGTTGCCGATAGCGACGTGTCCTACTTCGTCGCGGTAAATGATGTCCAATACGCCGCAGGTTGCCGAATCGCCGCGCTGCTTCACCTTCGCTCGTATGCCGGGCGTAACGTCCAGCCCGCGCGCTTCCAATACGCGCGGCACTAAAGCCATACGCAACAAAGGATCGTAGGCGGTTTTGTATGCCATATCCCATAAATGATTGTGCGCCTCGAAACTGCCGTAATCGAAGCCGAAAGCGCGCAATCTGTCGCGCATCAGGCGGAAATGGTACACCTCTTCCTTCGCCACTTTCACCCAATCGCGCACAAACTGAAACGGCAGCGTGCGGAAACGGTATGCCGCGTCCAAAGCCAGATTAATGGCGTTGAACTCGATATGCGCAATCGCGTGCAGCATCGCCGCATAACCTTCGGTTGTGTTCATTTTGCGCGGGGTCAGTTGCGACGGCGCGACCAAAACAGGCTTGTCCGGCCGTCCCGCGCGGGGGACATCTGCCGGCGGCGCGTTTGTTTCCGCCCCGTCCGCATTTTGAACGGCGGCAAACGCCTCATCCGTCAGCCGTCCTTTTTCATCTGGGTCGCCCGAAAGCAGGGCGCGTTCCAGCAAAGCATAAATATCGGGTTTCATTTCAAGTCCGCCGTGTTCGGAAAACAAATATTATAGCGTTTAAAAAAAACAAGATGAGGCATATAATCTCCGCGATTCGGCATTCCGCGCCCAAACCGTCAAATATAGTGGATTAACAAAAACCAGTACAGCGTTGCCTCGCCTTAGCTCAAAGAGAACGATTCTCTAAGGTGCTGAAGCACCAAGTGAATCGGTTCCGTACTATTTGTACTGTCTGCGGCTTCATCGCCTTGTCCTGATTTTTGTTAATCCACTATAACGCGGCACACATTAAAGAGCAGCGTGGCGCGCCTGCCTTTTCCGAGCGGTCAAAAAATCAGCCCTCGGAAAACGCGGTTTGCAAAATGCAAACCGCCCGTAACGCCGCCCGTATGATTGTTTTGCCGCGCCGATACTTTACGCCACACCCATCCCGACAAGGAAAAATAATGATGAAACCGCACAACCTGTTCCAATTCCTCGCCGTTTGCTCCCTGACCGTCTCCGTCGCTTCCGCACAGGCGGGCGCGGTGGACGCGCTCAAGCAATTCAACAACGATGCCGACGGTATCAGCGGCAGCTTCACCCAAACCGTCCAAAGCAAAAAGAAAACCCAAACCGCGCACGGCACGTTCAAAATCCTGCGCCCGGGCCTCTTCAAATGGGAATACACTTCGCCCTACAAACAGACTATTGTCGGCGACGGTCAAACCGTTTGGCTCTACGATGTTGATTTGGCACAAGTGACCAAGTCGTCCCAAGACCAGGCCATAGGCGGCAGCCCCGCCGCCATCCTGTCAAACAAAACCGCCCTCGAAAGCAGCTACACGCTGAAAGAGGACGGTTCGTCCAACGGCATCGATTATGTGCTGGCAACGCCCAAACGCAACAACGCCGGCTACCAATACATCCGCATCGGCTTCAAAGGCGGCAACCTCGCCGCCATGCAGTTGAAAGACAGCTTTGGCAACCAAACCTCCATCAGTTTCGGCGGTTTGAATACCAATCCCCAACTCTCGCGCGGCGTGTTCAAGTTTACCCCGCCCAAAGGCGTGGACGTGTTGAGCAACTGATGCCGTCCGCCCCGATGCCGTCTGAAAGCCGCCGAGGCTTCAGACGGCATTTTTACGCAGGCGGAACAATGTCCCGCATTACCGCCCGATCGGGCAACGGAACGGCAAACCGGTGAAAATTAACGGTTGCGCCCCGGCTGTTTTTGCCGTTTAATGCAAACCTTGCTGCACCAAGGGCCAAGAAAGCCGACCGGCCGCCCCCACAGCTTCCGATGCAGGCGGTCCTGCCGTCCCTGCAATGTTTTTTATTTTTGAACGAAAGGTCGAAAACCATGAAAAAAACACTGGTGGCGGCGGCAATCCTGAGCCTCGCCTTGACTGCATGCGGCGGCGGAAGCGATACCGCCGCCCAAACCTCCTCCGCCAAGCCCGAAGCCGGACAATCAGGCAAACTCAACATCTACAACTGGTCGGATTATGTCGATCCCGAAACCGTTGCCGACTTTGAAAAAGAAACCGGCATCAAGACGCGTTCCGACTATTACGACAGCAACGAAACACTGGAGGCAAAAGTCCTGACCGGCAAATCCGGCTACGACCTGACCGCGCCGTCTATCGCCAACGTCGGCCGGCAAATCAAAGCGGGCGCGTATCAGAAAATCGACAAGGCGCAAATCCCCCATTACGGCAACATCGATAAAGATTTGCTGAAAATGATGGAAGCCGTCGATCCGGGCAACGAATATGCCGTCCCTTATTTCTGGGGCATCAACACCTTGGCAATCAATACGCAGCAGGTGAAAAAGGCATTGGGTACGGACAAGCTGCCCGAAAACGAGTGGGATTTGGTGTTCAAACCCGAATACACCGCCAAACTCAAATCCTGCGGCATCAGCTATTTCGACAGCGCAATCGAACAGATTCCTTTGGCGTTGCACTATTTGGGCAAAGACCCCAACAGTGAGAATCCCGAAGACATCAAAGCCGCCGTCGATATGATGAAAGCCGTCCGGGGCGACGTGAAACGCTTCAGCTCTTCCGGCTATATCGACGATATGGCGGCGGGCAACCTGTGTGCCGCCATTGGTTACGGCGGCGATTTGAATATTGCCAAAACCCGTGCCGAAGAAGCCGCAAACGGCGTGGAAATCAAAGTATTGACCCCGAAAACCGGCGTGGGCGTGTGGGTGGATTCCTTTATGATTCCGCGCGACGCGCAAAACGTTGCCAACGCCCACCGCTATATCGACTACACGCTCCGGCCCGATGTGGCGGCGAAAAACGGCAGCTTCGTCACTTACGCGCCCGCCAGCCGCCCCGCGCGCGAGCTGATGGATGAAAAATACACCTCCGACGCATCGATTTTCCCGAACAAAGAACTGATGGAAAAAAGTTTCATCGTATCGCCCAAATCCGCAGAATCCGCCAAACTGGGCGTGAAGCTGTGGCAAGGTCTCAAAGCGGGCAAATAACCGGAATCCCTGCCGTCTGAAACCTTCGGGCGGCAGGAAACGGCGCGTCCGCATTAAGTCAGGATTAGAATTATTGAGGATAATAATATGGATATGAATTTAAGTATCGTTGTTCCTATTTATAATGTCGAAAGTTATTTGGAAGCGTGTTTAAGTTCCATAGAACCTATATTAAGTAATGAAAATGTCGAACTTATCCTTGTGAATGACGGGTCAAAAGACGGAAGTGAAGATATATGTTATAAATATATAGATAAAATATCAAACAACAAACAACAAACAACAAACAACAAACAACAAACAACAAACAACAAACAACAAACAACAAACAACAAACAACAAACAACAAACAACAAACAACAAACAACAAACAACAAACAACAAACAACAAACAACAAACACCGGACACCAAATATCAAATATATATATCAGGATAACCAAGGGTTGTCGGAGGCGAGAAATACCGGAATAAAAAATTCAAACGGAAAATATATAGTCTTTATTGATTCGGATGATTTTATTAATTGTCAGGTCTTGCTGGATTTTCTTAGTAAAGATGATATTGATATGCCGGATGTGTTTTTTTTAAATGCAGTTAAATATGATAAGGGAAGTGTTTCATATTTTGGCGAAGATTATCAGCCTGAAAAAATACTCAATCAATCCAAAGTCGAAGTTTTGAAAGGATTATGCCGATTTAGAAAATTTCCGGGTTCGGCGTGGAATAAGATTATAAAAAGAGAATTGATTATTAGAGAAAAACTGTTTTTTGAAAAGGGAATTTATTCTGAAGATATCGAATGGTCAATGAGGTTATTTAATGCGGCAACAACTTTTTCTTATTTGGACGGTTGTTATTACTATTATCGGCAGGGAAGAAAAGATTCTATTACGGGAACTGTTTCGGAAAAAAGTATAAAGTCATTATTATATATTTTGGAGAAAAATGCGGAAATGGAATTTAATAGGGATATATCAAGTTATCTTTATTCCTTTCTTTCCTACGAATATCTCGTTTTGCTTTTTATAATGACGAGTAAAAATATAGGGTGCGATGCTGATATAAAAAGAAGGGCGTATCATTTAAGGTTTATGCTGTTAAAGTCCAATAAGTTGATATATAAGCTGATATTCCCGATAATCACATTATTCGGGGTCGATATTACAGGCAGGATTTTAAAAGCAATCAGGGGGAATGTTTAATAAATCCTTTAACAATATACATCTTACCGAAGGAGGAAAAATGAACGCAATCCGAACTTTCCAAAACCGCACGCCCGAAATCCACGAAAGCTGTATGATAGACGAAGCGTGCGTCGTCATCGGCGAAGTGTCGCTTGCCGAAGATGTTTCCGTGTGGCCGTGCGCCGTGTTGCGCGGCGATGTGAACAGCATCACCGTCGGCGCGCGCAGCAATATACAGGACGGCAGCGTCCTGCACGTTTCCCACAAAACCGCCGCCAAACCCGAAGGGTCGCCGCTGGTTATCGGCGAAGACGTTACCGTGGGGCACAAAGTGATGCTGCACGGCTGCCGAATCGGCAACCGCGTCTTGGTCGGTATGGGCAGCACCGTTTTGGACGATGCCGTGATTGAGGACGAAGTGATGATCGGTGCGGGCAGCCTCGTTCCGCCACGCAAACACTTGGCAGGCGGCTATCTTTATGTCGGTTCTCCGGTCAGACAGGTGCGCGTGCTGACCGATGAGGAAAAAGCCTTTTTGAAGTATTCCGCCGCGCATTATGTGAAGCTGTCGAAACAATACCGACAAGCGGAATAAGATTTCCGGGTTAAATAAACATGCCGTCTGAAATTTTGGGTTTCAGACGGCATGTTTGTTTTCTGTTACTTTACAGTTTCACCGAGTGCTCGCGTGTTTCGTGGAACACGATGTCTGCCGGCGTTCTTGCGTCAGATTCAGGTTGACGCGGTTAGGAGCGAGGTAGGCGAGGCCGTCCTGTATATTGCTGCGCGCGCCGACGGTAATGCTGTTCACATCGCCGCGCAACACGGCGCACGGCCACACGGAAACATCTTCGGCAAGCGACACTTCGCCGATGACGACGCAGGCTTCGTCTATCATACAGGTTTCATGGATTTCGGGCGTGCGGTTTTGGAAAGTTCGGATTGCGTTCATTTTTCCTCCTTCGGTAAGATATATATTGTTAAAGGATTTATTAAACATTCCCTCTGATTGCTTTTAAAATCCTGCCTGTAATATCGACTCTGAATAATGTGATTATCGGGAATATCAGCTTATATATCAACTTATTGGACCTTAACAGCATAAACCTTATTAGATAATAGCGCGATGGAAAGCTTCTTTGGACGATTAAAAATGGAATGTTATTACGGTAAATGATTTGAGACGTTCTAACAACTGGAAAAAACGATTCATGAGTACATTCATTATTACAACCATGAGCGCATTCAGGGGAAACTAAAAGGACTGAGCTCTGTGAATTACAGAACTCAGTCCTTGAACTAAATCAGTCTAACTTTTGGGGTCAGATCATTTTACGGAGCTTTTTTTGTTGTGTGCTTTAAGCCATTTTTGCATTTGTTCAATTTCCGCTTGTTGTGCGTTAATAATATCCTCAGCAAGCTTACGCATCTCAGGATCCTTTCCGTATTTTAATTCAACTTCCGCCATTTTTACTGCGCCAATATGGTGTGGCAGCATACCTGCTGCAAAAGCAACATCAGGATCTTTATATTGCGCAGCTGCCATCATGTCTTGATGCATTTGATTCATACCTTGCATTAATTCTTGTTGCATTGCAGAACCTGTCGACATTTGCATATTCATGTGTGCTTGATGCGGTTGTTCATTAGCGTGGGCATGAATTGAAACTGCAGCAGCACTAAGTGTGATAAAAGTCATAAGTTTTTTCATGTTTTTCGCCTATGTAATAGCTGAATAAGTACAAATTATAAACCTTGACCTAAGGTTAAAGTCAACATTTGTTCCGAAAATGTTTGGTGAGGTGCTAAAAGCTAAAATAAGACAATATTTGAGCTGCGTTACGGATTTATGTTGCTGCTGTGCCTGACCATTGGAAAGTTTGCTTGGGATTTATTGGGTTGATATCGAATGAAAAAAAAGGCCGTCTGAATGTTTCAGACGGCCTTTGTGTTTTACAGTTTAACCGAATGTTCGCGCGTTTCGTGGAACACGATGTCCGGCCAGCGTTCTTGCGTGAGTCCCAAATTCACGCGGTTGGGGGCGAGGTAGGCGAGGTTGCCGCCCGCGTCGATGGCGAGATTGCCCGCGTTGGCTTTTTCAAACTCCGCCAGTTTTTTCTTGTCGTCGCACGATACCCAGCGCGCCGACCAGATGGATGCGCTGTCGAACACGGCTTCCACGCCGTATTCGTTGGCGAGGCGCGAGGTTACGACTTCAAACTGCAACACGCCGACCGCGCCCAAAATCAAATCCGCGCCGCTCATCGGTTTGAACACCTGTACCGCGCCTTCTTCGCCGAGCTGTTGCAAACCTTTTTGCAGTTGCTTGATTTTCAGAGGGTTTTTGATGCGGACACTGCGGAACAGTTCGGGCGCGAAGAAGGGGATGCCGGTAAACGCCAGTTGTTCGCCTTCGGAGAAGCTGTCGCCGATTTGGATGTTGCCGTGGTTCGGGATGCCGATGATGTCGCCGGCGTAGGCTTCTTCCACCAGCTCGCGGTCGTGCGACATAAAGGTTACCACGCTGGAGGCGGCGATTTCGCGGTTGATGCGAAGGTGTTTCATCTTCATACCGCGCTCGAATCTGCCGGAGCAGACGCGCAAGAAGGCGATGCGGTCGCGGTGTTTCGGGTCCATATTGGCTTGGATTTTAAAGATAAATCCGGAAAACTTAGCCTCGTCCGGCTCGACCATGCGCACGGTCGCGTCGCGCGGTTTCGGTGCGGGTGCCCAGTCAATCAATGAATTGAGGATTTCCTGAATACCGAAGTTGTTAATCGCGGAGCCGAAGAACACGGGCGTGAGTTCTCCGGCGAGAAATTCGTCAAGATTAAATTCGTTGGAAGCCGCCTGCACCAATTCGATTTCGTCGCGCAACTGTTGGATTTCTAACGGAAAGCGTTGTTCCAATTCGGGATTGTCTATGCCTTTGATGATGTCGAATTCGTGCGGCAGACGTTCGCCGCCGGCTTCAAAGAGATAGATTTCGTCGTTCAGGATGTGGTACACGCCCTTGAAGTTTTTGCCCATACCGATCGGCCAGGTAACGGGCGCGCAGCGGATTTTTAAAATGTTTTCCACTTCGTCCAAAAGTTCCAGCGAATCGCGCACTTCGCGGTCGTATTTGTTCATAAAGGTAACAATCGGCGTATTGCGCAGGCGGCAGACGTTCAACAGTTTGATGGTTTGCGCTTCCACGCCTTTTGCCGCGTCGATGACCATCAAGGCGCTGTCAACGGCGGTCAATACGCGGTAGGTATCTTCGGAGAAGTCTTGGTGTCCCGGCGTGTCCAAGAGGTTGACGGTGTGGTCTTTGTAGTCGAACTGCATTACGCTTGATGCCACGGAAATGCCGCGCTGCTTCTCGATTTCCATCCAGTCGGAAGTGGCGAATTTGCCGGTTTTCTTGCCTTTTACCGTACCCGCGCTCTGAATCGCGCCTGAAAACAGCAAGAGTTTTTCGGTCAGCGTGGTTTTACCCGCGTCAGGGTGGGAGATGATGGCAAACGTGCGGCGGCGGCGCACTTGGTCGAGGATTTCTTGGGACATGGTTTTCTTTGCAAAAAGGTTCAGGCCGCTTTTCAGACGGCCCGGACAGTGTTTGAGACGGCGAGATTGTACAAAAAAATGCCTGATAATTCAATGTTGGAGGCGGTCAGTGCGTGCTGCCGTAAATCTCTTTTTCGTCTTTCAGGACGGCATCGGCGGTTTCCCACGCGCCGCCGCGCCAGACTTTGTAAAAGCAGCTTTCGCGCCCGGTGTGGCAGGCGATGCCGCCGTTTTGGGCGATGAGCATCACAATGGCGTCGCCGTCGCAGTCGAGGCGCAGTTCGCGGACTTTTTGCGTGTGTCCCGACTCTTCGCCCTTCATCCATTGTTTTTGGCGCGAACGGCTGTAATAGTGGGCAAAGCCGGTTTCGACGGTTTTTTGCAGGGCTTCGGCGTTCATCCACGCTACCATTAAAACACGTTTGGTTTCGGCATCTTGGGCGATGGCGCAAACCAAACCTTTTTCGTCAAATTTGACGGCTTCAAGCAGGTTTTTATCCATATTTCCTTTCAGACGGCATAGTCGGGGCGGTCAGAGGCGCACTTCAATGCCGGCTTCGCGCATAGCGCGTTTGGCTTCGCGGATGGCGATTTCCCCGAAATGGAAAATGCCGGCGGCAAGTACGGCATCGGCTTTGCCTTCGGTTATGCCTTCAATCAGGTGCCGGACATTGCCGACCCCGCCGGAGGCGATGACGGGGATGTCGACGGCTTCGGCAACGGCGCGGGTCAGCGGCAGGTTGAAACCCTGTTTCGTACCGTCCCTGTCCATACCGGTGAGCAGGATTTCGCCCGCGCCGCGTTTTTGCATTTCGACCGCCCATTCCACCGCATCCAAACCGGTCGGATTTCGCCCGCCGTGGGTAAAGATTTCCCAGCGTGTGTTTTCGGGGTTGGCGGCTTTGGCATCGACGGCGGCGATGATGGCTTGCGAACCGAAAAATCCGGCGGCTTCGTCAATTAAATCGGGACGGGTAACGGCGGCGGTGTTGATGCTGACTTTGTCCGCGCCGGCATTGAGCAGGCGGCGGATGTCGGCAACGGTGCGTACGCCGCCGCCGACGGTCAGCGGGATGAAGACTTGTCCGGCAACCTCTTCGATGATGTGCAGGATGGTGTCGCGGTTGTCGGATGAGGCGGTGATGTCGAGGAAGGTCAATTCGTCCGCGCCTTCGCCGTTGTAGCGTTTGGCGGCTTCGACGGGGTCGCCCGCGTCGCGCAAACCGATGAAGTTCACGCCTTTGACGACGCGCCCGTCTTTTACGTCGAGACAGGGGATGATGCGTTTTGCCAGTGCCATAATCGGATGCCTTTAGTCGAGGGAATCTGCCAGTTGCTGCGCTTGGGCAAAATCGATGCTGCCCTCGTAAATCGCGCGGCCGGTAATCGCACCTGCTACGCCACGTTTTTCGGCGGCACACAGGGCGCGGATGTCGTCCAAACCGGTCAGTCCGCCGGAGGCGATGACGGGAATACGGACGGCTTGGGCGAGTCTGACTGTCGCGTCGATGTTCACGCCGCTCATCATACCGTCGCGCCCGATGTCGGTGTAGATGATGCTGTTGACACCGTCGTCTTCAAAGCGTTTTGCCAAATCAATTACATGATGCCCGGTTACGGTTGCCCAGCCGTCGATGGCGGCCATACCGTCTTTGGCATCCAGCCCGACGATAATCCTGCCGGGGAAGGCTTTGCACGCCTCGCGCACGAAGTCGGGGTTTTTGACTGCCGCCGTGCCGATAATCACGTCGTTTAAGCCCAAATCCAAATATTGTCCGATGGTTTTCAAATCGCGTATGCCGCCGCCGAGCTGTACGGGGATGTCTCGGGCGACGGCGGCAAGGATGTCTTTGATGGCGGGCAGGTTTTGCGGAACGCCGGCAAACGCGCCGTTCAAATCTACCAGATGCAGGCGGCGCGCGCCTTGTTTGAACCAGTGCAGCGCGGTTTCGGCGGGCGAATCGGAAAAGACGGTCGCCTCTTCCATCAGCCCTTGTTTCAGGCGGACGCAGCGTCCTTCTTTCAAATCGATGGCGGGTATCAGCAGCATAATTTTTCTCCTTGTGCGGGGCCGTGTCCGGCTTACCAGTTTAAAAAGTTTTTCAACATCGTCAGTCCGGCATCGTGGCTTTTTTCGGTGTGAAATTGCGTGGCGAATACGTTGTCTTTGCCGACGATGCAGGCAAACGGGGACGGGTAGTCGCTTTCGCCCAATATGGTTTCGGGATTTTCGGGGGCGAAATAGTAGCTGTGGACGAAGTAAAAACGCGTGTCTTGGGGAATATCTTTAAACAGCGGGTGGTTTTGGGTTTGGCGCACGGTGTTCCAGCCCATATGCGGGACTTTCAGACGGCATCCCTGCGGGTCGAGGAGGTCGCGCTCAAAGCGTCTGACTTTGCCGCCGAACCAGCCCAAGCCGTCGGTGTTTCCTTCTTCGCTGTGGTCGAATAAAAGTTGCGCGCCGACGCAAATTCCGAAAAAGGGTTTGTTTTTTAAGGCATCTTTTACTGCCTCGTCCAAGCCGCCGCGCGTCAGTGCCGCCATACAGTCGGGCATCGCGCCCTGACCGGGAAAAATGACTTTGTCGGCGCGGGACACGCGGTCGGGGTCGCCGCTTAAAAAGATTTCGGTATTTTTTCCGGCAAGCTGCCCCGCCGTCCGGACGGATTTCAATACGGAATGCAGGTTGCCCATACCGTAATCGATAATGGCGGTTTGCATGGCTTCCTCCTCTTTTTTTGCAATATGGCTGCGATTTTAACAAACAAATGTGCCGGGCTGATAAAAATGCCGTCTGAAAACGGGAATCTGTCTTCAGACGGCATAGGGTTCAAACCCGGAAAGCCGTTTGTCAGCCTTCCATTTGTTTTGCCTGAACGGCAGTCAGGGCAATGGTGAACACGATGTCTTCCACCAGCGCGCCGCGCGACAGGTCGTTGACCGGTTTGCGCAGGCCTTGCAGCAGCGGGCCGACGCTTAAGACGTTGGCGTTGCGTTGGACGGCTTTATAGGTGCAGTTGCCGGTGTTCAGGTCTGGGAAGACCAAAACGGTTGCCTGTCCTGCGACCGGGCTGCCCGGGGCTTTCGATTTGCCCACGCCCGGCACGGTTGCCGCATCATATTGCAGCGGGCCGTCGATAGCGAGGTCGGGGCGTTTTTCTTGGGCAAGTTTGGTTGCTTCGATAACGGTATCGACATCGGGACCGCTGCCGGAGTTGACCGTAGAGTAGGAAATCATGGCCACTTTCGGGTCGATGCCGAAGGCTTTTGCGGAATCGGCAGACTGGATGGCGATGTCGGCAAGCTGTTGCGCAGTCGGGTTCGGATTAACCGCGCAGTCGCCGAACACCAGAACCTGATTCGGCAGCAGCATAAAGAATACGCTGGATACGAGGCTTGCACCCGGTGCGGTTTTAATCAGTTGCAAAGCGGGGCGGATGGTGTTGGCGGTGGTGTGAACCGCGCCGGATACCAAGCCGTCCACATCGTTTTGCGCCATCATCATCGTACCGAGTACCACGGTGTCTTGCAGTTGTTTGCGCGCGTCTTCGGGTGTCAGGCCTTTGGATTTGCGCAGTTCGCACATCGGCTCGACGTATTGTTCGACCAATGAGGCGGGATCGACGATTTCCAAAGAGTCCGGCAGGTTGATGCCGCGTTCTTTGGCAACGGCTTCAACTTCTTCGCGTTTGGCAAGCAGGACGCAGCGGGCAATGCCTTTTTCGTGACAGATGGCGGCGGCTTGGACGGTACGCGGCTCGGCACCTTCCGGCAGGACGATGCGTTTGTCGGCTTTGCGTGCGAAGTCAATCAGGTTGTAGCGGAATTGGGCGGGCGAAAGGCGTTTGGTTTGTCGGTTTGCCAATACGGATACGTCTTTCAGCGCGCTGCTTGAGCCGAAGAACGTCAAACCGGTTTTTTCGGCAGCCGCTTCGGCAACGGAGGCTGCCGCGCCGTCGACAATAAAACCTTCCAATACGCCCGGCGCAGTGGCAAAGAACTGTTTGGCAAGGTTCAGCCGGTGTGCCAGTTCGTCTGCATCGGCGTTGTCGGAACGGACGGCAAATACGGCGGCGGCATCCAAAGAGAGCGCCAGTTCGACGTTTTTGCCTGCAAGGTAGATTTTGTCGGCATCGGGTGCGATGCCTTCGATAATGAGGTTGTCGGCATCGAGTGCGGCAACTTTACCGACCGTCGCGTCAAACCAGTCGTCGCTTTTGCCTTGCGCCAACAGGGCTTCTGCTTGTGCGTCAAAGGCTTGGAAAATTTGTGCGTTCAAGGCTTTTGCAAATGATCGGGCGGCGGCGGATGTGTCAAGTCCGGCAGATACGGGTACGATGAGTACTTTTGCCATGATATATCCTTTCGTATGCTGCGGTGTGCGGCATGTATGTTGGAAGTGTTGTGATTTGAGGGGAAATGTCGGGATAGGCTATTTCCCGTCCGGTTTGCGGAAACAGGTATTTTCTGTTTTTGGGCGGCAGTCGGTCTTACGCTGCCGCGTGTTTCTATATTAACAAATAAATTATGTTTTCAACAAGATGAATATCGCCAGACATTGGCACGCCTTTCAGACGGCATGGTGTTTCCAAACTTACGGGGCAGGTTGTTCCGGGAAAAACAGTGCTTCTGAATTCAAGTAGATGCGTGTCTGTGTGCCGTCTGAAAAATCGGGTGCGTAGGGGGTGTTAAGCGTCAGGATGGTTTGCTCGATTTTCAGGCGGATTTGGATGTGGCGTGCTTTGGGTATGGCGTTGAGGATGGTGGCGGATAATTCGGCAGCATGGGTGTTCGGGCAGTTGAAGCTGAATTGTTCCGGACGGATGAGCAGTGTGCCGCGCGTGCCTGCGGGTAAGGTGTTTCCGACGGGGAGCCTGCCTAATTCGGAGTCTGCCGTACCGTCGGCGTTGAGTGTGGCGGGCAGGGAGATACCTTCGCCGATAAACAGGGCTGTTTCAAGGTCGGCAGGTTGTCGGTACAGTTCGTGGGGGGCTGCAGTTTGGAGAATGCGCCCCTGTTTCATGACGGCAATCCGGTCGGCGTATTGCAGGGCTTCTTCCCGGTCGTGGCTGACGAAAACGGCAGATTTGCCGTTGGCGCGCAGGGCGGCAATCATGTCTTCGCGAATCTGGCGGCGTAACTGTTCGTCCAGTGCGCTGAAGGGTTCGTCCAGCAGGATGAGTTCGGGATCGGGGGCGAGGGCGCGGGCGAGGGCGACACGTTGTTGCTGTCCGCCTGAAAGTTCGTGCGGATGACGGTTTGAGAGTTCGGAAATGCCGGTCAGAGCCATCATGGCTTCGATGCGTTGCCGCTCCTGCGCCGTCTTGCCTTTGCCGTTGCCCAGTCCGTAGGCGATGTTGCGGTAAACGGTCAGGTGGGGGAACAGTACGCCTTCTTGTACGACGTAACCCAAACGGCGTTCGCGGACGGGAAGGTTGGTATTTTCTGAATAGATTGTTCTTCCGTAAAGCGAGATTTCTCCGGAATCGGGCTGTTCAAAACCGGCAAGGCAGCGCAGCAGCGTGGTTTTGCCGCAACCTGATGCACCGATGACGAAGAGGATTTCCCCTTTGCCGAGTGTGAGCGAGATATTTTGCAGAACGGCATGGTTCTGGAAGTTTTTGGTCAGTTGGCGGATTTGGAGTGCGGGCGCGGTCATAGTCGGTCTTTCGCAGCAGTGTTATTTGAAGGCGTATTTTTTCAGTAGGAATACGGGCAGGCCTGAAAACAGTACCAGCATAAGGGCATACGGGGTGGCGGCGGCATATTGTGCGTCTGACGTGTATTCCCAAACGGCGGTGGAGAGCGTGTGGACATCATCTGCGGTCAGCAGCAGGGTGGCGGTCAGCTCTTTCATCAGGTTGAGGAAGACGAGTGCGAATGCGGCGGTAATGCCGGGCAGGATGGACGGCAGCACCAACGTCCTGAAAATAAAGAAGTGTCCGCGCCCCAATGTTGCGCCGACCTGTTCCATGCCTTTGGGGAATTGTTCCAAGGAAGTCCTCAGGGTGGTTTGCGCCATCGGCAGGTAAAGCATGAAATAGGCAAGGACGACGACGATAAAGGTTTGGTAAACGGATGGTGCATAGTTGATGCTGAAATAAATCAGCGACAAGGCGATCACCAGGCCGGGTACGGCGTGCAGCAGGAAGGGCAGCCTGTCTATCCATACGGTCAGCAGGTTGCGGTAGCGTATGGATGCCCAAACGAGCGGCAGTGCACACAATATGGTCAATAATGCGCCGGCGGCGGATACGCCCATCGATCGGGCAAATGCATCGAATACGGATACGAGTTCAAATGTGCCGGACGAGCCGACCATCATCCAGCGGATAAGGATGCCGAATGGGATGACGATGCTTAAAACCAGCAGCGAGCCAAGAAAAAATACTGTGCAGATTTGCGCGGGCAGCTTCATCGTTTTGACCGGGTAGGGGCGGGCAACGCCTTTGCCGCTGTGATAGAGCTTGGTTTTTCCACGGAAAATGCTTTCTCCAAATACGACGATGCCGCACACTGCCATTAAAACGGCGGACAGCAGCGCGGCGGTGTTATTGTCGAACGACATTTCGTATTCTTGGAAAATGGCGGTGGTAAAGGTCGGATAGTTGAGTATCGATACTGCACCGAATTCAATCAGCATGTGCAGTGCAATCAGCAGGATGCTGCTGCCGATGGCAGGTTTGAGTTGGGGAAGTATGGCGGAAAAGAAAGTTTGCAGGCGGCTTTTACCCAAGGAAAGGCTGACTTCTTCAAACGACAGGCTGATGCGTTTGAGGGCTGCCTCGACCGGTAGGTAGGCGAGGGGAAAAGACGACAGGCTCATAATCATAACGGTTCCCCAAAATCCCTCCACGCGGAAAGTCAGGCTGATCCATGTAAAGCAGCTGACAAATGCAGGTATGCATAAGGGCAGAGTAATTGCCGTCTGAAAAAAGGTTTTGCCGAAAAAGCGGTAACGTTGGAACAGGACGGCGCAGGTAATGCCCAAAACGATAGAAATCAGGGTAACGCCGAACATCAGCATCAGGGTGTTTCCCAGCAAATCAAACATGCGTGGGCGGAACAGCAGTTCGTAGGCGCGTGTTGCACCAACCTGCCACGAACGCATGGCGACATAAAGGAAAGGAAGGGTCAGCGGCAAGGCGATAAGCAGGATGAGGGCGGTCAGCCATGAGGGTATTTTGTTGCGGGACATAAATCGGATTCGGATAGAAAACGGTCGGACAGCAGGGTTGTCCGACCGTTTGAACGGAAAGAGTTTATTTCAGACCTGCCTGTTCGAGGAGGCGGGTGGCATTTTCTTTGTCGGCAATGGTGGTTGCAGATACTTCAGGTGCTTCCAATTTGGCATAAGGTTCCATATTGAACGGGGAAGACACGCCGGCGTGCAGCGGATATTCTGCGCGGACGGAAGTCAAGACCTGCTGTCCTTGTTTGCCTGCGAGGAAAGCGACGAATTTTTGTGCTTCGGCTTTGTTCGGGGAAGATTTCAGCACAGCCGCGCCGGAATAGGTAACGAGTGCGCCGGGGTCTTTGTGGCGGACGAAGTTCAGGCGGGAATGGATGTTGTTCACGCCTTTTTCTTTGGCAAACGCATACCAGTAGTAGTTGTTGATGAGGGCGGCCGGCACTTCGCCGTTTTCGACGGCTTGGAGCGCGACAGTGTTTTTAGCATACAGTTTGCCGTTTTCTTTTAAGCCTTTGAGCCATTTCAGGGCGGCTGCTTCGCCTTTCAGTTTGACGATGGCGACAACCTGTTCCAAGAACGCGCCTGAAGTCGGCACATAACCGATACGGTCTTTCCATTTCGGCGTGGCGTAATTCAGGACGGATTTTTCCAAATCTTTTTCAGACAGTTTGCGGGTGTCGTAAACGACGACGCGCGAACGTCCGCTCAATGCCACCCAGTCTTTTTTGGCGGCAACCGGCACGCCTTTGCGGCGTGTGTCGTTAATCGTTTTTGCAGGGAGGGTTTCTAAGAGGTTGGCTGCGGAAAGCGTAACCAGCGGGGGGATTTGTTCGGAATAGAATACGTCGGCGGGGCTTCGGCTGCCTTCTTCTTTGATTTGGCCGGCAAGCTGGTCGCTTTTGCCGCTGTTAATTTTTACTTTGATGCCGGTGGCTTGGGTAAAGGCATCGGCAAGTGCCTGCGTGGCTTCTTTGTGTTGGCCGTTGTACACGGTAATGTCTGCCAACGCGGGGGCGGCGGCGGTCAGGGCTGCGGCAAGCAGTGCGTATCGGATAGATGTTTTCATATCGATTTTCTCCTAATGAATGAGGGTGTATATCTTGTTAAGACATAACGGGGTGTAGTGTATTCCTTCTTTTTTATAAATGCAAATAATTATTTTTTAAATTTGTTGTTGTCCGATCCGGTTATGGTTTGTTCTGACTTGTATTTTTTTCGTGCATCGCGCCCGTAAGGCGGAAGCAGCGGGTAATGCGTGTCGGAACGGGCAAAAACCGGGCTGTTTCATATTGCCGTACGGGCGGCGGAATGCGGGCAAAGGCGGCATCTTGATTTGCCGGAATACTTGAGAACCCTTCCCTTTAAAATGCCGTCTGAACAGGGTTGCCGGAATAGTATTGCCATCCCAGCAGATACAGTTTGTCGGGGTCTTGCCAATATTGTTCATCCAGACTGTTCAGCAGTGAGGCGGTTTTGTTGTCGAGATGTTTTGTTATATCCCACATTTCTTTTAGGGTTTTACCTTCCGATTGGAGGTGGCGGATTTCTTTGTCCAATGCGTCTGCCGCCAGATGGATCAGCATTGCGCTGTGTACCGCGCCGATTTTTTTCAGAACGGAACAAGTCTTTTCGGCGGCGGGAAAACCCCAGTTGCAGACAAATTGCAGTATGCCGCCGTTGCCGATATCGGCTTCCGCCCGCCAAATCAAAACCAGCTCCTGTTCCCGTCCGTCCATGCTTTCAAGTTTGCCGTCATGCTGTTTAAAAAGTTTGTCCACCGCCTGCCACATCATCTGTTCGAAGCGGTCGGCTTGGGTATCCGTATCGGTCATCGTGTTCTTGCCTTTTAAAAATGCCGTCTGAACATTTCTTCAGACGGCATCGGGGGTTAAGCCAACACTTCACGCCAGCGTTTGACTTGGCGGCGCACTTGTTCCGGCGCGGTACCGCCCAAGTGGTTGCGGGCGTTTAAGCTGCCTTCGGGTGTCAGCACGCTGTAAACGTCGTCGGCAATCAAATCGCTGAAACCTTGTAAGACTTCGAGCGGCAGTTCGCTCAAATCGACGCCCGCTTGGTCGGCGTGGCGCACGGCTTGGGCGACGACTTCGTGGGCATCGCGGAAGGGCATACCTTTTTTGACCAGATAATCCGCCAAGTCGGTGGCGGTGGCAAAACCCTGCATTACGGCGGCGCGCATATTGTCGGGTTTGACGGTTACGCCGCGCATCATATCGGCGTAAATCCGCAACGTGTCGATAAGCGTGTCGGCGGTGTCAAACAGCGGTTCTTTGTCTTCCTGATTGTCTTTGTTGTACGCCAAGGGCTGCGATTTCATCAGAGTAATCAGGCCGATAAGGTGTCCGATGACGCGGCCGGATTTGCCGCGCACGAGTTCGGGTACGTCGGGATTTTTCTTCTGCGGCATAATGGACGAGCCCGTACAGAAGCGGTCGGCGATGTCGATAAAGCCGAAACGCGGACTCATCCACAAAATCAATTCTTCGGACAGGCGGCTCAAGTGAACCATAACCAGCGAGGCGGCAGCTGTGAACTCAATGGCGAAATCGCGGTCGGATACGGCATCGAGCGAGTTCTGGCAAATTTGTTCAAAGCCCAATAGCTCGGCGGTGATTTCGCGCCGAATCGGGTAGGTCGTCCCGGCAAGGGCGGCTGCGCCGAGCGGCATACGGTTGACGCGGCGGCGGCAGTCCGCCATCCGTTCGTTATCGCGTCCGAGCATTTCGACGTAGGCGAGCATATGGTGTCCGAAGCTGACGGGCTGGGCGACTTGCAGGTGGGTAAAGCCGGGCATAACGGTTTCGGCGTTTTGTTCCGCCAAATCCAGCAATGCCGTCTGAAGGTTTTGAATCAGGCTTCGGATGACGGTAATTTGGTCGCGCAGCCACAGGCGGATGTCGGTGGCGACTTGGTCGTTGCGGCTGCGGCCGGTGTGCAGGCGTTTGCCCGCGTCGCCGATTTTGTCGGTCAGGCGGCGTTCGATGTTCATATGGACATCTTCCAAATCGGACGACCATTCGATTTTGCCACTGCGGATTTCTTCGAGGATTTCCGCCATACCCCGGCGGATATCCGCCAAATCGCCTTCGTCCAACACGCCGGTTTCTTTCAACATTTGCGCGTGTGCCAGCGAGCCTTGGATGTCCCATTCGGCAAGCCGTCGGTCGAAACCGATGGAGGCAGTGTATTGTTTGACGAGTTCGGAAACGGGTTCGTTGAAACGTCCCGACCAGGTTTTGTCGTGCATAAGGATTCCTTGATGGGGTTATTCGGTGCGGTATTTTTCCAAAAGGCGGCGGAAGGGTTCGCCGGTTTCGGGGTGTTTTAAACCGTAGGCGACGGTGGCTTCGAGGTAGCCCAGTTTGCTGCCGCACGTCGTACCGCGTGTGCCTTCAAAGGGGTGCGCCAGGACAAATTCGTGATCGAGCAGCTTGGCGATGCCGTCTGTAAGCTGGATTTCGTTGCCCGCGCCGCGCGGAAGATTGGTTAAGAGGTCGAAAATGCGCGGCGTGAGAATGTAGCGTCCGACGACGGCAAGGTTGGAGGGCGCGTCTTCGGGCTTGGGTTTTTCGACAATGCCGGTAATGCGTTGGAACTGTTTGAGCTGTTCGGTTTCGACGATGCCGTATGAGCCGGTTTGCGACGGTTCGACGGTTTCTACGCCCAAAATGCTGTTGCCGCTGCGTTCGTACACTTCGACCATTTGTTTGAGCGCGCCTTTTGGAGCATCAATTAAATCGTCAGCCAGAATCACGGCAAAGGGTTCGTCGCCGATGGCGGCGCGGGCGCACAAGACGGCGTGTCCCAAGCCCAGTGCTTCGGCCTGGCGGATGTAGAGGCAGGTAATGTTCGGCGGCAGGATGTTGCGGACGTGTTCCAACAATTTGTCTTTATGGCGCATTTCCAACTCGGTTTCGAGTTCGTATGCCTTGTCGAAATGGTCTTCGATGCTGCGTTTGTTGCGTCCGGTTACAAACACCATTTCCGTGCAGCCGGCTTCCACGGCTTCTTCTACGGCGTATTGGATCAGCGGCTTGTCGACGATGGGCAGCATTTCTTTCGGGCTGGCCTTGGTGGCGGGCAGGAAGCGGGTTCCCATCCCTGCGACGGGGAAGACGGCTTTTTTTATCGGTTTCATTCTTTTTCCTTTGTATTGTTTTGATGTTTAAAGGGCGAGTTTGCGGATTAAATCGGCGAGTGCCTGCGCGCGGTGGCTTTCGCGGTTTTTGACCTCCGAATCCAATTCGGCGGCAGTTTTGCCGTGTTCGGGCAGATAAAAATACGGGTCGTAACCGAAACCGTTTTGCCCGAGCGGCGTGTCGTTCCATTGTCCGTGCCATACGCCTTCGGCGATAATCGGGCGCGGGTCGTCTTGATGGCGGACAAAAACCAATACGCAGACATAAGAACAACTTTTGTCGGCTTTGCCGGCAAGTTCGGCGGCAAGTTTCAGGTTGTTGGCGGTATCGGATTTGGGATTGCTGCCGGCGTAACGTGCGGAATGTATGCCCGGCGCGCCGTTTAGGGCGGCGGCACAGATGCCGCTGTCGTCGGCGAGTGCGGGCAGCCCGCTGTATTTGGCGGCGTGCCGGGCTTTTGCCAGCGCGTTTTCGACAAAGGTGGAATAGGGTTCCGGACATTCGGGTATGACGAATTCGGATTGCGGCAATACGGTGATGCCGTAAGGCTTGAATAAGTTGCCGAATTCTTTGAGCTTGCCGGCATTGCCGCTTGCCAAAACGATTTTTTCCGGTTTTTCAGACATAGCGGTTTTCCTTTGTGGCGGATTGGGCGGCGTGTAGGGATTTGTGCCGCAGGTAGAGGGCGAGTGCGCCGATTTGCCCGAACAGCGCGCCGAATGCGAAAAGGAAGGACGCGACGGCGAAGGCTTTGCTGCCGGTGGTCAGCAGATAAGCACCCAAGAGGACGAGCAGCATAAATGCCAGTGTGAACAGGGCAACAGACAACAGATAGATTTTTCGGCGGTTCATGGCGTTCGGTCGGAAACGGTATGTTCGGATTATAGCCGATTAGGACGGCATTCCCTAGAGGCTGGAAAAATGCCGTCTGAAGAGGCCTTCAGACGGCATGGGAAGGCGGATGTTATGCCTGTTTGTTCCAGCGTTCGATGGATTCTTTGATGACTTTTTTTGCTTCTTCCACATCGCCCCAGGATTCGACTTTGGTCGTACCCGCTTTTTTCAGGTCTTTGTAGTGGTTGAAGTGGAACTCGATTTGTTTGATGAGCTGTTGCGGCAAATCGGACAAAGTTTTGTAGGCGTTGCCGTTGTTGCGGTCGTCGGCAGGGACGCAGACGATTTTGTCGTCTACTTCGCCGTCGTCAACGAATTTCATCACGCCGATAACGCGCGCTTCCAAGAATACGCCGGTTGCCAAAGGTTGTTCGGTAACGAGCAGCACGTCCAATTCGTCGCCGTCTTCGTCTAATGTTTGGGGAATAAAGCCGTAGTTGGTCGGTTTGGCGAAGATGGCGGGTTCGACGCGGTCGAGTTGGAATGCGGCGAGTTTGCGGTTCCACTCGATTTTGTGGTTGCTGCCGGCGGGGATTTCGTTGACAACGTTGATGATGCCGCCATCCACGTCGCCCGGGGTCAGAATTTGGTTGAAGTCTGCCATTTGGTTTCCTTTGTTTCTGAGGATTTGAACGGCAGGAGTATAGCAAACAAAAAGTTTGATGGAAACGCCGCCATGCCGTCTGAAAAGGGTTCCGGATATTTTCAGACGGCATTTTTCAAAGCCTGCCCAAGCGTCTGCCTAATTCCAAAATCGCGCGCCTGTTGGACGGGGAAAATACTTTTCCCGCCGCTTCTTCCATATCGAACCAACCGTAGGAGACGTGTTCTTCGGGTTGCAGGGCGATGGGCGTATCACGCGGGATTTCGGCAGAGAAGAGGTGTTCGCGGTTTTCAAACACGCCTTTTGGATAGCGGTGCCGCCAGTGGTGGTAGATTTCGTAAACCGTGCTGTCGTGCCAGTCTTGAAGCTGTCCTTCCGCCAGCAGTATGCCGGTTTCTTCCCAAACTTCGCGCCTTGCCGTTTGGGCAACGGTTTCCCCGGTTTCGAGGCTGCCGGTTACCGACTGCCAAAATCCTTTCGGATGCGTGCGTTCGATGAGGAGGATACTGCCGTCCCCGTCATGGAGTACGACCAGTGCGGAGACGGGATATTTGAGCGGTTTTGCCATCAATGTCCTTTGGCGGTTTGATTGGGGATTCGGGCTTTTTGTTGTTTCCGTCGAAGATTGGGTTATACCGTTGCTGAAACCGGTCGGTACCTTTATCGGTGCAGGTTTCCCAATATATTTACACAGTTGTATTTTCCGTATCTTTATTGTTTCGGGCGAATCGTCAAATGCCCGACGTTGGGACGGATTATGAGAAATATCCGTCTGTTCCGTTTTGATAAGAATGAGGAAGCGATTATAGCAGCCTGCGACACCTGCCATAAATGCCGTCTGAACATTTGTTCCGATTCCGATAAATATCCCTCTGTGTCAAAAAGATAGGGAGCGGTATCATCTTAAGGCTTGCCAAAGGGCACGGCTAAAATTATAATTCGAGACTTATCGAGTCGGAGTGTGGCGCAGTCTGGTAGCGCACTTGCATGGGGTGCAAGGGGTCGAAGGTTCGAATCCTTTCACTCCGACCAAAAATATAAGGCAGCCGTTTTTGAAACGGCTGCTTTTTTGTCTGTATAAAGAAAGGTCGTTTGAAACCGTATTTATTGTTTAAGACAACCTCTTAGCTCAAACTTTGAGAACCGCATGTGTGCGTTCCGCATACATGCTACTTGTTGAGTTTAGATTTCATATGGGCTATGGTTTGCTAGTTGCACAGGCTGTGCTTGTTAATACTTATTCACCAGCTATTTATACTCCACGGCATTAGGTAATAGTGGTGCTTTGCACTCGGTGCAATAATCTTTATTAAATGGAGAAATTCCTCTTGAATAAGTTAAATTATTGGCATCAATCTCAAATGATTTGCCATTAAATTTTTGAGAAGAATGGCAATATGGACATATGTCGGCAATCGGAATATAAATAATACAAAAAAGTAATCCAACAACCCAATATATAGTAAATATAATAAAAAAAATATCTTTCTTTAAGAAATTATTGTTTGTAACAATTTCTTGGAGGGTTGCCGCACCAGATATACAGGCTACGGAAATAAAAAAATCTTAGGAATTAACATTCTTTTTTGAAATTTTTTCGCAATATACATTGCTTGTTCTTTGTCATCTAATTTTTTCATATCTCTTACTTCTTCCGTTCCAATCCGCCCGTGCCGCCCAATATCCCATTTCAACATACCACCTATTTCCACATGTACAAACTTTCTTGAAATGCCGTCTGAAGAGTTTTCAGACGGCATTTTTTATTTCTTCCAGTAGGCGGGGGTGAAGAGGATGAAGACGGTGAAGATTTCCAGCCTGCCCAAGAGCATGGCGGTAACGCAGATCCATTTCTGTATTACGTCCAAACCGGCGTAATTGCCGGCGGGCCCGACTTCGCCCAGTCCGGGTCCGGCGTTGGTAATGCAGGCGATGACGGCGGTGAAGGCGGTGGTAAATTCCATACCGCTCGCCATCAGCAGGAAGCTGAAGAGGACGACGGTCATAAAGTAGATGAAGATGAAGGACATAACGGTCAGCGCGAGGCGGTCGGGTATGGCCTTGCCGCTGATTTTGACGGTGCGGACGGCTTTGGGGTGTAGCAGCACCATCATTTCGCGCAGGCTGAATTTGAACAGGACGAGGGCTCGTATGGTTTTGATGCCGCCGCCGGTCGAGCCGGAGTTGGCGAGGATGTTGGCGAGGAAAAACATCCATAGGGAAATCAGGAGCGGCCATTGTGCGAAGTCGGTGTTGGACAGCCCGTTTGCCAATCCGATGGAGACGAAGTTGAAGGCGGTGTAGCGCAGGGATTCTATGAAGCCGGCGTAATGGCCGGTGTGCCACAGGTATAGGGTGGCGGCAAGGATGCTGCCGGAGAGCAGCAGCAGCATCGTCCGGCATTCTTCGTCTTTCCAATAGGTTTTGAGGCTGCGGCTGTTGAGGGCGGCGAAATGGCTGGCAAAATTGATGCCGCCGAAAATGGTGAAAACGATGATGACTGCTTCGATGAGGGGGGAGTTGTAATAAGCTATGCTGGCATCGTGGGTGGAAAACCCGCCCAGCGAGAGGGTCGCCATTGCGTGACAGACGGCATCGAACCAGCCCATTCCGGCAAAATGCAGGCAGGCTGCCGCGAGGATGGTGATCAGGGTGTAGCCGAACCAGAGTTTTTTCGCCACTTGGGAAATGCGCGGCGACATTTTGCTTTCTTTATCCAAACCGGGGATTTCGGCTTTGAATAACTGCGTGCCGCCTACGCCGAGCATAGGCAGGATGGCGACGGCAAGGACGATGATGCCCATCCCGCCCAGCCAGTTGAGCATATGCCGCCAAAAGTTGACGGAGGGGGCGAGTCCGTCGACGTGGGGGATGACGGTCGCGCCGGTGGTGGTCAGTCCCGACATCGATTCAAAAAATGCGTCGGTAAAGCCCATATTCGGGAAATACAGGTACATCGGCATCGCAGCCATAGCGGCAAACGCCAGCCAAAGCATCAGGACGAGGGTGAAGCCGTCGCGCGGGCGCAGTTCGCGCCTGAATCGGAGGGTGGCGAGCCGGACGATGCACGAGCCGGAAAGGGTAACGGTCGCGGTGGTGGCGAAGGCGGTGTACGCGCCGTCCGAAAAGGCGTAGGAGAGGGCGGCGGGTATCAGCAGGATAAAGGAAAACAGCATACCCAGTCGGGAGAGGACGTGGGCGATGGGCAGGATTTTGTGCATAGTGGGGCGGTCCGTTATTTTGCGAAGCTTTTCCAGTCTATGCCGTTGGCGGCTTGGACTTGGGTAATTTCTTCCGTTTCGAGGTTGACGGCGGTCAGCTGTCCGCCCCACAGCGCGCCGGTGTCCAGCGAGATGACGTTGTCGGCATTCGTGTAGCCCAGCGAGGACCAGTGTCCGAAGATGATGGTGTGGTCGAGGTTTTGCCGGTCGGGGGCTTTGAACCACGGGCGCAGGTAAAGCGGCATTTTTTTCACTGTGGATTTGTAGTCGAAATCCAGTTCGTTTTTAAAGGTCAGGGCGCGCATCCGCGTGAAGGCGTTGACGATGAAGCGAAGGCGGGCATAGCCTTCCAAACCATCGTCCCACGCGGCCGGTTTGTTGCCGTACATTTTGGAGAAGAATTTGACGTATTTTTTGCCGCGCAGTTCGGCTTCGGCTTCTCCGGCGAGCGATTCGGCTTTGGCTATGCGCCATTGCGGCAGGATGCCGGCGTGTACCATCACGCGGCTGCCCTCGCGTATCAAAAGCGGTTGCGCGCGCAGCCAGTCGAGCATTTTTCTGCCGTCGGGGTGTTTGAGTATGGGTTCGATTGTGTCGCTGCGTTTGGGCGCGCCTTCGCCGCAGCCGACGGCGAGCAGGTGCAGGTCGTGGTTGCCGAGGACGATTTGCACGCTGTTTTCGTGCCGGATGCAGAATTGCAGCGTTTCGAGGGATTTTGGGCCGCGGTTGACGATGTCGCCCGTCAGCCAGAGGGTATCCGTGCCGTGGTTGAAACCGATTTTGCCGAGCAGTGAGGTCAGTTCGTCGAAGCAGCCTTGGATGTCGCCGATTGCGTAATGTGCCATTGCGGGTGTTGTGAAGTGGGAAAGTGTTGCGGTTCAGACGGCACGGTTGGAAATCTTATGCCGTCCGAACGTGGAATTATGCGTTCAAAACGAGGACGGCTTCGGCTTCGACCTGCACGCCTTTGGGCAGCGAGGCAACGCCGACGGCGGCGCGGGCGGGAAACGGTTCGGCGATAAATTCCGCCATCACTTCGTTGAAGACGGCGAAGTTGCCCAAGTCGGTCAGATAGGCGTTGAGTTTGACGATGTCGTCCAGCGAACCGCCTGCCGCTTCGGCGACGGCTTGCAGGTTTTTAAAGACCCGGCGGGCTTCGGCGCGGAAGTCGCCGTTGCCGACGACGGTCATCGTGGCGGGATCAAGGGGAATCTGACCGCTCATGTAAACGGTGTCGCCCGCGCGCACGGCTTGGCTGTACGCGCCGATGGCGGCGGGGGCTTTATCGGTGTGGATGATGGTTTTGGACATTTCGGATTCCTCAAAAAATAGGGCGGCAGAAGCCGCAGCATTCGGGATTATCGTACAAAACCGCCGGCTTGTGTAGTTGCGGCGGCGGAAAACAAAACCGCCGAAAGGCTCGGCGGTTTGCGGAATAACGCGTATATCAGAATTTGACGCGTACGCCGGCGGACAGTTCGCCGGTACGGACGTTTTTGACGTTGTTGACTTTGCCGATGTAGTTGTAGCGGTAGCCGGCATCCAAATCGACATTGGGGGTAACGGCATAGCTTACGCCCGCCAATACGCCGAGACCGGTGGAGATTTGGCTGAAGCTGTCGCTGCCGCCCAAGTCGACGGAGGCGCGGTTGAGGCTCAAGCGCGCGCCGAGATACGGTTTGACGGGCGATTGGGTGTCGAAGTCGTAAATGGCGGACGCGCCGATGCTGTAAAGTTTGAAATCGGTGGATGGAACTTGTTTATAGTTTTTGTAGCGCGTGTAATCGACGGCGAAGCGGAGGTCGTTGATGCGGTAGCCTGCGGAGATGCGCGGGCTGAAGCCTTTGGCAGAACCTAAAGAGCTTGAGGCTTTGGCGTGTGCGGCATCGGCTTGGACGTAAAAGCCGGATGCGCCTTCCGCCAGTGCGGCGGCCGGGAGGGCGAGGGCAATCAGTGCGGCAAGTGCTTTTTTCATATCTTAGTTCCTTTATGATCGGGAGAAAAATGGTTAAGAATCCGTTAAAGAATCCTATCGTATTATACTGAAATTTTCTTTTTGCATTGTAATATTTTCAATGCCTCAAGATGCGGGACGGCGTACCTGGCATTGTCCCGCGCCCTGCCTTTAAACGGGGCGGCATCACGCGGCGGATGGGCGGAACTTGCAAACGGTTTGGGAAAACCAGCAAAGGCGGGACGGTGTGGATGACGGAATTTGCGCGCGTGCAGGCATACGGTTTTTTGTGCACGGCGATGCCGTCTGAAACACCCGGCGAGGACGCGGCTGCCGCCGGCTTTTTTCACGGCGGCAAGGATAAGCTCCACATCTTCTGCACATCCCCGTACCGAAAACCACCGGTATCCGCCGCCTGCCGGTTCCATCCTTGTCGCCGCCGCCGTTGCCGCGCGTCATTTTTGAGAATGTCCGTTGTTGGAATTTGCCGTTTTTGAATCCTTGTATTTGTTAGCGCTTATAAAAAACACTGCAATAAATCGTTTAAAAACAATCGTCCACGTTCGGTCGGGCGGAATACGGCGGGGTTGGTTTCCAATAAACCTTTTTGCCTTGCCGTTTCGATTTGCGCCATGATTTTGGCACTCGGTACGCCCGTGCGCTCCTGCAACATCGCGGCGGGTACGCCGTCGGTCAGGCGCAGGGCGTTCATCATGAACTCAAACGGCAAATCTTCGGCGGCGACGGTTTTGCGTTCGACGGCTTCGCTCGGTCGGTTTTGCATTAAGGCGAGGTAGTCGTTGGGGTGGCGGCGGCGGACGGTGCGCTCGATGCGGTCGGGATAGGAAATTTTGCCGTGCGCGCCCGCGCCTATGCCTAAATAATCGCCGAACTGCCAGTAGTTCAAATTGTGGCGGCACTGCATGGCTGGTTTCGCAAAAGCCGATGTTTCGTAGTGGACAAAACCCGCGCTTTCCAGCGCGCCGTGTACCGCGTCTTCGATGTCGAGGGCGGCTTCGTCTTGCGGCAAACCTTTCGGCGGCGTATGACCGAACGGCGTGTTCGGTTCCATCGTCAGATGATACGCGCTGATGTGGGTCGCGCCCGTAGCGATAGCGGTTTGTACGTCGTCCAATGCCGTCTGAACGGTTTGGTTCGGCAGGGCATACATCAAGTCGATATTGACTTTATCAAATAATTTCAAGGCGGTATCGATAGCGGTTAAGGCTTCCTTGCCGTTGTGGACGCGCCCCAGCCTTGAGAGCATATCGTCGTTGAAACTCTGTACACCAATAGAAAGCCGCGTGATGCCTGCGTCTTTAAATCCTTGAAACTTCTCGATTTCAAATGTCCCCGGATTGGCTTCCAAGGTAATTTCCGCTTCCGGCTGCAAGCGCAACAGCGAACGCACGCCGCTCAATAAACGGTCAATCGATTCCGCCTGAAACAGGCTGGGCGTACCGCCGCCGAAAAAGATCGTTTCCACCGGCCTGCCCCAAATATTGGGCAATTCGAGCTGCAAGTCGGTCAGCAGCGCGTCGATATAGGCGGCTTCGGGCAATCCGTTTTTCAGGCTGTGGGAATTAAAGTCGCAATACGGGCATTTTTTGATGCACCACGGGATGTGGATGTAAAGCGACAGGGGCGGCAGGGCGGTGAGTCGGGTGCGGTTTGGAAAGGAAATGGTGTGCATGGTGTGGTTCGGAAAAGTGGACAATGCCGTCTGAAGGCGGTTCAGACGGCATAGGTTCAGCCGAGCAGGGTAAGCAGTTCGGCTTCGCTGAGGACGGAAACGCCCAAGGCATTGGCTTTTTCCAGCTTGCTGCCCGCGGCTTCTCCGGCGACGACGTAGTCGGTTTTTTTGGACACGCTGCCGGAAACTTTGCCGCCTGCGGCTTCGATTAGGGATTGGGCTTGGTCGCGTTTGAGCGTGGGCAGGGTGCCGGTTAATACAAAGGTTTTGCCTGCTACGGCTTTATTGATGCCGTCTGAACCTTGCGCCGCCTCGTCTTCAGACGGCATTTGCGCGAAGAAGGTTTTCAGGTTTTCGAGTAGGGCGGCGTTTTGTGGTTCGCTGCGCCATGCTTGCCAGTCGGCGGGGAGGGCTTTGTCGTTTTGTAGACCTTCTATGTTTTTACCAGCGAGTTCCCATAAGGCTTGGGCTTTGTTTTCGCTAATTTTGAAGTCGGGCAGGCGGGCGATCCAGCGTTGCGGCTCGGCGTGGCGGGCGGGCGGGATGGTAACCGCTTGGGTTTGCGGGGTAACGCCTGCGGCGAGCAGCTCGTCTATCATCGCCTGCTGTTCGGCTTGGGCGAAGAAGTGGGCGATGGAATGCGCCACTACCGTGCCGATGTCGGGCAGGCAGGCGAGGACGGGTTCGGGGGCGCGGCGGACGCGTTCCAATGTGCCGAATGCCTGCGCCAGTGTTTTGGCGGTGCGTTCGCCGACGTGGCGGATGCCGAGCGCGAACAGGAAGCGGGCGAGTTCGGGCGTTTTGCTGGCTTCTATGCCTGCGAGGATGTTTTCCGCCCACTTGGTCGGCTGTTTTTTATGTTTGCCCGACGCGCCGACCGAACTGCCTTCAGACGGCATTTGATCCAATTCGGCAACGGTTTTGTCCGCCGCTTCCTTCATTTTTTGCAAGGTCGGGATGTCGAGGCGGTAGAGGTCGGCGAAGTGGCGGACGAGGTCTTGGGCGACAAGCTGTTCGATTTGTTTTTCACCCAAGCCGTCGATGTCCATGGCTTTGCGCGAGGCGAAGTGGATTAAGCCTTGCGCGCGTTGTGCCTGACAAAGCATGCCGCCGCTGCATCGGGCGACGGCTTCGCCTTCTTCGCGTTCGATTTCGCTGCGGCAGATGGGGCAGCGGGTCGGCAGGCGGTAGGGCTTGTGGAGCGGAACGGATTGGGTTTGGTTTGCAGCCGGTGCTTCGGCAAACAGGTCGTCCTGCCGATGCCCGATGCCGTCTGAAAGTCCCGTAACGTCGGTTTCCTGCATCGGGCGGCGTTCGAAAATCACGCGCACGACTTCGGGAATCACGTCTCCTGCGCGGCGCACAACGACGGTATCGCCGACGCGCACGTCTTTTCGGGACACTTCGTCCTGATTGTGCAGGGTGGCGTTGGTGACGGTTACGCCGCCGACGAATACGGGCTGTAATCGGGCAACCGGCGTTACCGCGCCCGTCCTGCCGATTTGTACGTCAATCGCTTCGACGACAGTCAAGGTTTCTTCGGCGGGGAATTTGTGGGCAATCGCCCAGCGCGGCGCGCGGGAGATGAAGCCGAGTTCACGCTGTTGTGCCAAGCTGTTGACTTTGACGACCATGCCGTCGATTTCGTAGGGCAGTTCGGGGCGTTTTTGCTGCATTTGTTCGTAAAACGCCAATACTTCGTCGATATTTTTGAAACAGCCGAAATTGCCATTGGGCAGGCTGAAGCCGAGTTCTTGAAAATAGGCGAGTTCCTGGATGTGTTCTTCAGCTTCGAAACCGCCTTGCTGACGGGCGACGGAGTAGGGGAAAAAGTGCAGTTTGCGTTGCGCAGTGATGCGCGAATCGAGTTGGCGCAGGCTGCCGGCGGCGGCGTTGCGTGGGTTGGCAAAGGGTTTTTGCCCGTTTTCGGCTTGTCTTTTATTGAGGGCGGCAAAGTCGGCTTTGAGCATCAGCACTTCGCCGCGTACTTCGATGAGTTCGGGCGTGTTTTCGCCGTGCAGCCGCAAGGGGATGTTGGCGACGGTTTTGACGTTTTGGGTAACGTCTTCGCCCGTCGTACCGTCGCCGCGCGTTGCCGCCTGCACCAATACGCCGTCGCGGTAGAGCAGGCTGATGGCGAGGCCGTCGAATTTGGGTTCGATAACGTATTCGGGATTGCCGCCGTCCAAGCCGTCGCGCACGCGTTGGTCGAAGGCATACATTTCGGCATGGTCGAACACGCCGTTTTCATCTTGCGGGGAAAAGGCGTTGGTCAGCGACAGCATCGGCACTTCGTGGCGCACTTCGGCAAATCCCGCCAAAGGCTCGCCGCCGACACGCTGGGTCGGACTGTCGGGCAGTTTGAGTTCGGGATGGTTCAGCTCGAGGGCTTCGAGTTCGCGGAACAATTTGTCGTATTCGGCATCGGGTACGCTGGGTGCATCGAGGGTATAGTATTCGTAGGCGTAGCGGTTGAGGAGGTCGGTGAGGCGGCAGATGTGTTGTGCGGCAAATTGTTTTATATCACTATCAGACGGTTTAAGAAGATTGGTAAGGTTAGTGTTATGTTTTGAGTTTGGATTCATGAGAGAAGGTTTTCAGACGACCTTTGTCTGATACGGGATGAAACGGGCAAAGGTCGTCTGAAAAATGATAGGTTGAAAACAGCTGAATTTTACCCGAAAAAAAGCGGATATGCCGTAACGACATATCCGCTTTGATTGCATTCGATTTTAGGAGAACAGGCGCAGGGCGGTTTTGCCGCCCGGTTCGATACCGACTTTGAGCATCTCGGACTGACGCGCCAATACATAAGTGCGTACGTCTTTGAGCCATTGGGTAGATACTTCTTCCATTTTGTCGTTAACCAAATTGAGGTTCAGTTGGCCAGACAGTCGGACTGCCAAATCCATAAAGAGGTCGTCGAAGGTTTTTTCGCCTGCCGGAGAGTGCGGGATATCGAGCAGCATACTGAAGCCTTTATAGGATTGGTTGTCCAAAAGGGCGTTGGTAAACGGCTCGTTGTTGAGCGAGCAGATGGAGAACATGGTCGAACCGGACGTGTCGGTATAGTGGAACGCGCCGTCGTCTTCCAAAACGAAACCCACGCCCGTTACGGCGGAACGCAGTTCTACGCCGCTGATGCTGGTCGGGGAAACCAAATGGATGGCGATGGTCTGGTCGACGCGCGCGCAGAATGCGTCCAGTGCAGAAGCCACTTCGATAAAGGCGGCAAGGTCGGTATGCAGCGTCTGACCGCCCATGCTTTGTGCGAATGCGTCCACCTGGCGGTTGAATGCGGAGAGTTCTTCCTGCGAGGCAAGTCCGTTGCGGCTGACTGCCTGAATACCCACGATAAATGCCTGATAGCGGATGCCCGGGATGGGTTCGGCAATCTGGAAATGGTCGTCCATGGTGCAGCCGACAATCTGGTAGCGGCAGCGGTTGGAAAGGCGCGGCAGTGCGTGCAGTTCTTTGGCTTCGGTCAGCGCGATATAGGAGATGAAGTCGAAGCGCACGTCAAACCATGGCAGCTCGACCTTCGACAGCTCTTTGAGCGTAATCAGCGGTTTTGTCGGCGTTTGCGGAACGGGAACGGGTTTTGCCGGCGCGTCGGCAGGTTTCGGTGCGGAATGTCCGGTTTGGGGTTCGGGAACGGTGTGGGCGGAGTTGCCGATAATGCCGCTTTCTTCTAAGGCGGTTTCGATTTCGGTTTTGAACGGGGAGGCTTTTGCCTGTTTCTGCTTGGCGATGTAGACGGCATCCTGTTCTTGCAGGTTGCGCATGGCGGGGTCTTGGGGTTTTGCCGTTTTTTTGACCGCCGGTTGGGGTTTCGGCATCATGACTGACCCGCCGGACGGTTTGCCGTCGCGGACATGGCTGGTTTTGCTGTTGAGCAGGGCATCTTTGTCGGAGTGTCCGAACTGGTCGCGCACTTTTTTGCGGTATTGGTTTTCCTGATACATATTGTAGGCGACAACGGCGAGGACGGCGGCGAGGAACAGTACGATGTAAATCATGGCAATCACTTTAAATTTCGGGATGCAGGATGCGCGAAGTGCGGGTACTGCGGTTAAATCGGGCTTGCGTTTCCGGCAGTCTGATGGAACGGCCGGTTATAACGTTTGAATTATAACGAAAATTGCAGGGTCTGACAGCAGTGTGTCGAAATAAGCGGAAATTTTCCGAAATGCCGTCTGAAATCTGTGGTTTTCAGACGGCATTTCTGTCCACGGGGAACCCTTTCTCACGTATCCGCCGCCAGTCGAAAAAATGGCCGGGGTCGGTTTTGCGGCCGGGTGCAATGTCCTGATGTCCGGTTACTGCGGCAACGGGGTAGCGGCGGCAGAGGGCTGCCAACAATGTTTCGAGCGAACGGTATTGCGCTTCGGCAAACGGTTCGAAATCGCAGCCTTCCATTTCGATGCCGATAGAAAAAGCGTTGCATTTTTCCCTGCCGCCGAATGAAGATACGCCGGCATGGTATGCCATATTGTCGCAGGAAACGAACTGTACCGTTTCTCCGTCGCGTTTGATTAAGAAATGGCTGGATACGCGCAAAGTGTGTATCAATCCGAAAAACGGGTGGTCGTTCGGGTCTAGGCGGTTGGCAAAAAGCCTCTCAACCGCATCCGTGCCGTATTCGAACGGCGGCAGCGAGATATTGTGCAATACGACAAGGGAAACCTCTTCTTTGGACTCCCTCGGGCCGAAATTCGGTGACGGAATGTGGCGCACGCTTTGCAGCCAACCGTCCTGCCAGGGTGCCGTAGCGGGATTGTCCATGATGTCCTTCCTGTCTTATGGGGTAATTTGGGTTATACTGTCGCCCGAATTTTAAGACGTATTCCGAATGCTGGGAATCCTACCATGTTGAGAAAATTGTTGAAATGGACTGCCGTTTTTTTAATTGCGGCGGCAGCCGTTTTCGCCGTGCTGCTTTTTGTCCCTAAAGACAACGGCAGGGCATACCGAATCAAGATTGCTAAAAATCAGGGTATTTCCTCGGTCGGCAGGAAACTTGCCGAAGACCGCATCGTGTACAGCAGACATGTTTTGACGGCGGCAGCCTATGCCTTGGGTGTGCACAACAGGTTGCACACGGGGACGTACAGACTGCCTTCGGAAGTGTCGGCTTGGGATATTTTGCAGAAAATGCGCGGCGGCAGACCGGATTTGGTTACCGTACAGATTATCGAAGGGTCGCGTTTTTCGCATATGAGAAAAGTCATCGACGCAACGCCCGACATCGGACACGACACCAAAGGCTGGAGCAATGAAAAACTGATGGCGGAAGTTGCGCCCGATGCCTTCAGCGGCAATCCTGAAGGGCAGTTTTTTCCCGACAGCTACGAAATTGATGCGGGCGGCAGCGATTTGCAGATTTACCAAACCGCCTACAAGGCGATGCAACGCCGCCTGAATGAGGCATGGGCAGGCAGGCAGGACGGGCTACCTTATAAAAACCCTTATGAAATGCTGATTATGGCGAGCCTGATCGAAAAGGAAACGGGGCATGAAGCCGACCGCGACCATGTCGCTTCCGTCTTCGTCAACCGCCTGAAAATCGGTATGCGCCTGCAAACCGATCCGTCCGTGATTTACGGCATGGGTGCGGCATACAAGGGCAAAATCCGTAAAGCCGACCTGCGCCGCGACACGCCGTACAACACCTACACGCGCGGCGGTCTGCCGCCAACCCCGATTGCGCTGCCCGGCAAGGCGGCACTCGATGCCGCCGCCCATCCGTCCGATGAAAAATACCTGTATTTCGTGTCCAAAATGGACGGCACGGGCTTGAGCCAGTTCAGCCATGATTTGACCGAACACAATGCCGCCGTCCGCAAATATATTTTGAAAAAATAAACCATGCCGTCTGAACGCTGAATTTGTTTCAGACGGCATACCCTTACTGGAACTGCAAGCATGAAACCGCAATTCATCACTTTGGACGGCATAGACGGAGCCGGAAAATCCACCAACCTTGCCGTCATCAAAGCATGGTTTGAACGGAGGGGGCTGCCCGTGCTGTTCACGCGCGAGCCGGGCGGAACGCCGGTCGGTGAGGCCTTGCGCGAAATCCTGCTCAACCCTGAAACCAAAGCAGGTTTGCGTGCGGAAACACTGATGATGTTCGCCGCCAGAATGCAGCATATTGAAGACGTGATATTGCCTGCACTTTCAGACGGCATCCATGTCGTGTCCGATCGTTTTACCGATGCGACCTTCGCCTATCAGGGCGGCGGGCGGGGGATGCCGTCTGAAGACATTGAAATTTTGGAACATTGGGTGCAGGGCGGTTTGCGCCCCGATTTGACCCTGCTGTTGGATGTGCCGCTCGAAGTGTCGATGGCGCGTATCGGACAGTCGCGCGAGAAAGACCGGTTCGAGCAGGAACAGGAAGATTTCTTCATGCGTGTGCGCAGCGTTTATCTGAACCGTGCCGCCGCCTGTCCCGAACGGTACGCCGTTATCGACAGTAACCGCAGCTTGGATGAAGTCAGAAACAACATAGAAAGAGTGTTGGACGGACATTTCGGCTGTTAATGCGGCAAATATTGAAACAAGCGCATCCACCCGCGCCGAAAATCAAACGGCAGTGCCGCAGGTGAAAATGGCGGTATGCGCCAAACTTTCGGCATGATAGAATTACGCTCGGTTACAAGGCAGGATGCGTCGGCAATATTAACGAACCGCCCGTAACATGATGACCCGAAAGCGTTTCGGACAGTCCGATTCAAATCTTTTTCTCGCAACAGGATTGACACATGGAAAACTCATTGAAAGAAGCCGCCCTGCAGTTCCACGAATTCCCCGTGCCGGGCAAAATCTCCGTTACCCCAACCAAATCTCTGGCCACTTCTAAAGATTTGGCGTTGGCGTACTCTCCTGGCGTAGCCGCTCCTTGTATGGAAATCCATGCCGATCCGCAAAATGCCTACAAATACACCGCCAAAGGCAACTTGGTCGCCGTCATTTCCAACGGTACGGCCGTTTTAGGCTTGGGCGACATCGGCGCGCTGGCGGGCAAACCTGTGATGGAAGGCAAAGGCGTATTGTTCAAAAAATTCGCCGGTGTGGATGTGTTCGATATCGAAATCGATGAAAAAGACCCGCAAAAACTGGTGGACATCATCGCTGCTTTAGAGCCGACCTTCGGCGGCATCAACCTCGAAGACATCAAAGCACCCGAGTGTTTCTACATCGAACGCGAATTACGCAAACGCTGCAAAATCCCCGTATTCCACGACGACCAGCACGGCACGGCCATCATTACCGCCGCCGCCGTATTGAACGCCCTGCGTTTTACCGGCCGTAAAATCGAAGAAGCGACCTTGGTATGTTCCGGTGCGGGCGCGGCCGCGATTGCCTGCCTGAACCAACTGCTGGATTTGGGCTTGAAACGTGAAAACGTAACCGTTTGCGACTCCAAAGGCGTGATTTACCAAACCCGCGAAGACAAAGACCGCATGGACGAATCCAAAAAATTCTACGCCGTTGAAGACAATGGCCAGCGCGTACTTGCCGATGCCGTCAAAGGTAAAGACATCTTCTTGGGTCTCTCCGGTGCAAACCTGCTGACTCCTGAAATGTTGAACACCATGAACGAAAAACCCATCGTGTTCGCTATGGCCAACCCGAATCCGGAAATCCTGCCGCCGCTGGCGAAAGAAACCCGTCCGGACGTGGTTATCGGCACCGGCCGTTCAGACTTTCCGAACCAAGTCAACAATGTATTGTGCTTCCCGTTCATCTTCCGCGGTGCGTTGGATGTCGGCGCGACGACCATCAACGAAGAAATGAAACGCGCCTGTGTGTATGCTTTGGCAGATTTGGCGATGGAAGAAGTAACCGAAGAAGTGGTTGCCGCTTACGGTAAGAAATTCGAATTCGGCGCGGAATACCTGATTCCGACCCCGTTCGACTCCCGCCTGCTGCCTCGCGTCGCTACGGCTGCCGCCAAAGCAGCGATGGAAAGCGGCGTGGCAACCCGTCCGATTGCAGATTTGGAAGCCTACGCCGCCAAGCTGGGCGAATGGAAGCTGTAAGCCGTTTGCGGTTTGAAATGCCGTCTGAACTGTTTTCAGGCGGCATTTTGCTGTCAGATTGATAAATGAAAGATACTGGAAAATGAAAGAGATGGAGTCTATCCGTTATCATATCGGCGATATGCCCGAGACTTCAAAACAAACCGCCCCCGTTATGACGACAGGACAGTGGGTGTTGACGATGATTGTTTTCATGATTCCTTTGGTCAACATCATTATGCTTTTTGTTTGGGCATTCGGCATCGGCAACCCCAACCGTGCCAATTTCTGTAAAGCGCAGTTGCTTATTTACCTGATTGGTTTGCTTATCGGTTCGGTCTTGTTTATGGGTTGGTCTGCATTGGGTACGCATTATTAATGCCCCGGCTGATTCTGCTTCGGGGACTGGTATCGAATATGCCGAATTATTTTAACCTTCATACCCTTATCGAACGGCATTGGCAAAAACCTTATCCGGTTTTGTCTTTTCTGCTCAAGCCGCTCTCCGGGCTGTTTGCCAAAATTGCGGCAAAACGGCGGGCGGATTTTCTATCGGGAAAACGGCAAAGCGAAAAGCTGCCCGTGCCTGTGGTCGTGGTCGGCAACATCCATGCCGGCGGTACAGGAAAAACGCCGATTGTTGCCGCGCTGGTGTCGGGTTTGCAGGAAAAGGGCGTCAAGGTCGGCATCATCAGCCGAGGCTACGGGCGCAAGAGCAAGGCGGTTCATGTATTGAATGCCGAGAGCCGAGCGGAAGATGCGGGCGATGAGCCTTTGCTACTGTTCCGCAAAACCGGTGCGCCGACGGCGGTGGGCAGCAGCCGTGCGGAGGCAGGCAGGGCGTTGCTGGCGGCGCATCCCGATATCGGACTGATTGTGGCGGACGACGGTTTGCAGCATTACGCCCTGCGGCGAGATGTGGAAATCGCGGTGTTTCCGGCGGCGGATACGGGGCGTACGGATTTGGGCTTGCTGCCCAACGGCAGTTTGCGCGAACCTTTGTCGAGATTGGAAAGCGTGGATGCGGTGGTGGTCGGCGGCAGGGCGGATACGTCGTTTATGCCGTCTGAAAATATGTTTCACAGCCGTATCGAAACGGGGCAAATTTACCGTTTGAACCGGCCGTCCGAAAAACTGGATATTTCGACATTGTCAGGGAAGCGCGTCGCAGCGGTTGCCGGTATCGCCAGACCGCAGCGTTTCTTCGATACTCTGACACACATGGGCATCCGTCTTGACCAAACGGTTGCTCTGCCCGACCATGCCGATATTTCCAATCGGGATTTGCCGCCTGCCGATGTGGTGCTGGTAACTGAAAAAGATGCGGTCAAATTTTCAGACGGCATTTGCACCGATAATGTTTGGGTGCTGCCGGTTTGTGCGATAATCGAACCTGATTTGGCGGCGTTTGTGTTGGCACGTTTGAAAAAAAACAAGATGCCGTCTGAAAGCTAAGTGTTTTATCCTGAGTACCCTTATTTTGATTTTTGGAGAAAAAAATGAAAGAAATAATGATGTTATGTGCTGTTGCCTTGTCTGTTTCGGCGTGTGTCAGCACCGAATTGTCATCGGCAAACAAGCCATATAATCCGTCGAGCGATGCGCGCATCCGCCTGTACGGACAAAACGGCAGACCCACTGTTTTAACCATCGATCCCAAAGGCAAAGCGGAAAAAGTCGTCGTAGGCGGCGGTATGGGACAGAGCATGGCATCCCTTTTCCATCTGAAAGGGAATGAAAGCATCGGTATGCCTGAATCTGAATTCAGTAAAAATCCTTCACAATTCAACAATATCGGTTCAAACGCATTTTTCAAAGAGTTTATCGTTCCGGCAAATGTGGAAATTGCTTTGAAAAATACGATTAACGCGCCCGCCCATGTCATGAAAAATGCACAGGGAAACACAGTTTATAAACGGTATCTCAGCTGTGATGCCGGTACTTTGACGTTTAAACCCGAAGCAGGCAAGGATTATGAAGCCGTTCCTGCACCGTCAACCCATCAATGCGGTATCCAATTGATTGAGTTGCAGAAATAATGGTTTGATTGTGGAAAATATGCCCACACTCGACCGCGCATCAGGCGTTGTCTTGTGTCACGCGGTGATTGATGTTTTAAAAACGAAATTTCCAGTCCGGAGGAGTCTTTGATGAAACTGAAAACCTTACTGCTTGCCGCCGCATTCGTATGCACCAATGCTTTTGCCGCCCCGCCCAGCGACGCGTCGCTGGAGCGTTGGCTGGATACGCAGAATTTTGACCGAGATATAGAAAAAAATATGATTGAGGGCTTTAATGCCGGATTTAAACCGTATGCGGACAAAGCCCTTGCCGAAATGCCGAAAGAGAAAAAAGATCAGGCGGCAAAAGCCTTTAACCGCTATCGTGAGAATGTTTTGAAAGATTTGATTACGCCCGAAGTGAAACAGGCTGTCCGCAATACTTTATTGAAGAATGCCCGTGAGATATATACGCAAGAAGAAATTGACGGCATGATTGCCTTTTACGGTTCGCCTGTCGGTCAGTCCGTCGTTGCCAAAAATCCGCGCTTAATCAAGAAATCGATGAGTGAAATAGCGGTATCTTGGACTGCATTGTCAGGGAAAATCGCGCGACATCATCTGCCCGAGTTTACGGAAGAGTTGCGACGCATCATCTGCGGCGGTAAAAATCCCGATGCGGGCTGTAAACAAGCCGGACAGCTTGGGAAAAGGCATCAGAAATAAATAATAGCCGCCTGAAATATTGCAGAGGGCATCCGATTGATTAAACTATTATAGTGGATTAACAAAAACCAGTACGGCGTTGCCTCGCCTTAGCTCAAAGAGAACGATTCTCTAAGGTGCTGAAGCACCAAGTGAATCGGTTCCGTACTATCTGTACTGTCTGCGGCTTCGTCGCCTTGTCCTGATTTTTGTTAATCCACTATAAACTCGAAAGAGACCCTATGGAAAAAAAATTCTTAGACATCCTCGTTTGTCCCGTTACCAAAGGCAGGCTGGAATATCATCAGGACAAACAAGAGTTGTGGAGCCGTCAAGCCAAGCTGGCGTATCCGATTAAAGACGGCATTCCCTATATGCTGGAAAACGAAGCGCGAGCGTTGAGCGAAGAGGAACTCAAAGCATGACCGAATTTGTCGTATTGATTCCGGCGCGGCTGGATTCATCGCGCCTGCCCGGAAAAGCCTTGGCGGACATCCACGGCAAACCGATGGTCGTGCGCGTTGCCGAACAGGCGGCAAAAAGTAAAGCCGCGCGCGTCGTCGTCGCCACCGATCATCCCGACATTCAGACGGCCTGTCAGGCGCACGGCGTCGAAGTCGTCATGACTTCAAACCGGCACGAAAGCGGCACGACGCGCCTTGCCGAAGCCGCCGCCGCGCTGAAGCTGCCGCAACATCTGGTGGTTGTCAACGTACAGGGCGACGAGCCGCTGATTGCACCCGAACTCATCGACCGCACTGCCGAAGTCTTGGTGGAAAACAACGTCCAAATGGCGACCGCCGCCCACGAATTGCACGATTTCGACGAATTGATGAATCCCAACGCCGTCAAAGTCGTCCTCGACAAAAACCGCAACGCCATCTACTTCAGCCGCGCCCCGATTCCCTATCCGCGCGATGCAATGCGTGCCGGAAAACGCGAAATGCCGTCTGAAACCGCCGTCCTGCGCCATATCGGCATCTACGCCTACCGCGTCGGCTTCCTGCAACGCTACACCGAAATGAGCGTTTCGCCGCTGGAAACCATTGAATCGCTGGAGCAACTGCGCGTCCTGTGGCATGGCTACCCGATTGCCGTCGAAACCGCCAAAGAAGCCCCCGCCGCCGGTGTGGATACGCAGGAAGATTTGGATAGGGTTCGTGCTGTATTTCAGACCGTATAAAACAGGTTCAAAGGGAAAAGATATGCAGCAACATATTGAAAAATGGCAACACTTGAGTCGTGAAGAACAGAAAATCCTTGCCGAAGTATGGGGTCTCGTGCAAAACGATGATCAGGAGGTTCACTATGAAATGCTCAAATTGAACGCACCCGACGAAGCTAGCGCCGAATTTTGGTTCAGAATGGCAGAAATACTCAGCACCCTGCCGCCCAACCGTTCCCTCGACCTTAGAATGAACGGCGGCAGGCTGGCGACCGCCGTATCCATCCTTTCCGTCATGATTGAAGACAATCCCGACATACCGCAGCTTTGGGCGCAAAAAATTACCGCCCTCAACTATTTGGCACACGGACACAAAGCCCGTGCCGACGGTTTGGCACAACAGCCCGATAAAGCGGCAGAAGCCAACGAGGAGGAATACCTGACCAAAGCCCTGTCGCAAAACCTGCTGTCAACATTGGATACGGCACTTGCACGTTTTCCTGAAGACGCGTGGTTTCAGGAAGCTAAGCAAGATGCCCAAAAGCATTTTTTATGAGGATTTGATTGATAAGAAAAGTAATGCGCCCCTCTGATGGGACGCAATATATAAGGATATTTTGTTTTGAGAAACGCCGATTGCTAGTATTAATGAGGTAAATATTATTTAATTTCAAGATGCTGATATTTATACTTCCTGTTTCTTCTTGACGGTATCAACAAAGTTAATTACAATTCTGCTTTCCTTAGGAGTAATGGCTGAGAGGCTGAAGGCACTTCCCTGCTAAGGAAGCATGTGGGGTCAACCTGCATCGAGGGTTCGAATCCCTCTTACTCCGCCAGATAAAAAAATAGACGCTGTGTTTTACAGCGTCTATTTTTTTATGCAATTTTATAGCGGGTTGACAAAACTGGTATGGTATTGCCCTGTCTTGATTTTGAATTTTGTTTTAGTGGATTAAATTTAAACTAGTACGGCGTTGCCTCGCCTTAGCTCAAAGAGAACGATTCTCTAAGGTGCTGAAGCACCAAGTGAATCGGCTCCGTACTATTTGTACTGTCTGCGGCTTCGTCGCCTTGTCCTGATTTAAATTTAATCCACTATAATCCGAGATGTTTGCCGTTTATTTCTGCCTCGTTCAAACGGCGGCTCTGATCTACGCGGTTTCTGTTTGCCGTATTCTCCTATCCGTACCGCAAATGTTATACTGGGAAAAATTTACTGATTGTGTTTTACGGCATATTTGCCGATAGGATGGAAGAGACAAATGAGCAGAATCCGGCAGGCTTTTGCCGCTTTGGATGGCGGAAAGGCATTGATTCCCTATATTACGGTGGGCGATCCCGATATTCGGACAACTTTGGCAATAATGCACAGTATGGTTGCAAATGGTGCGGATATTTTAGAGTTGGGTGTGCCTTTTTCCGACCCGATGGCAGACGGGCCGGTTATTCAGCGTGCGGCGGAACGGGCGTTGGTAAACGGTGTTTCTCTGCGCGATGTCTTGGATGTTGTCAGAAGGTTTCGTGAAACCGACACGCAAACGCCGGTTGTTTTGATGGGGTATTTGAATCCCATACATAAGATGGGTTATCGGGAGTTTGCTCAGGAAGCCGCAAAGGCGGGGGTGGATGGTGTGTTGACAGTGGATTCCCCCATTGAAACCATCGATTCTTTATATCGCGAGCTGAAAGGCAACGGGGTTGACTGTATTTTCCTGATTGCACCTACAACGACTGAACGGCGCATTAAGACCATTGCACAATTTGCAGGTGGTTTCGTCTATTATGTATCGCTCAAAGGGGTAACGGGTGCGGCAAGTTTGGATACGGATGAAGTTTCGAGTAGAATAGAGTATTTGCGTCAGTATATTGATATTCCCATCGGTGTCGGTTTCGGTATCAGCAATGCGGAAAGTGCACGCAAAATCGGCCGGGTTGCCGACGCAGTCATTGTCGGCAGCCGGATTGTGAAAGAGATTGAAAACAATGCGGGCAACGAGGCTGCGGCCGTCGGTGCTTTGGTCAAAGAGTTGAAGGATGCTGTGCGCTGATTCTGTCACGCATTCTAAATATTTTAGGAGTTGTCCATGAGCTGGTTAGATAAAATCCTGCCACCCAAAATCAAGAATCGTGGGAAAGACGGTTCTTCCAATGTTCCCGAGGGTCTATGGCACAAATGCCCGTCTTGTTCGGCAACTATTTATTCTACCGAGTTGCAGCAGAACAATCAGGTTTGTCCGAAATGCAACCACCACAATCCGTTATCGGCGCGCCAGCGTTTGAACCTGCTTTTGGATGAGGAAGGCAGGGAGGAAGTTGCGGGTAATGTCAAACCGACCGATCCTTTGAAATTTAAAGACAGTAAAAAATATCCCGACCGTTTGGGGGCGGCACGCAAGCTGACCGGGGAAGATGATGCTTTGGTGGTGATGAAAGGCAAGATGAACGGTTTGCCCGTCGTCGTTGCCGCGTTTGAATTCCGCTTTATCGGCGGTTCGATGGGTTCGGTTGTGGGCGAGCGTTTCGTACAGGGCGTCCGCCGTGCGGTTGCCGATAATTGTCCGTTTGTCTGCGTGGCGGCTTCCGGCGGCGCGCGTATGCAGGAGGGTGTAAACTCGCTGATGCAGATGACGAAAACCAGTGCCGCGCTGCATTTGCTGACGGAAAAACGCCTGCCATTTATATCGGTATTGACCGATCCGACCATGGGCGGCGTATCCGCCAGCTTTGCTTTCCTGGGCGATGTCGTATTGGCTGAACCCAATGCCCTAATCGGTTTTGCGGGACCGCGCGTTATTGAACAGACTGTACGGGAAACCTTGCCGGAAGGCTTCCAGCGTGCCGAGTTTTTACTGGAAAAAGGCGCAATCGACCAGATTGTCGACCGGCGTGAGATGAAGCAGCGAATCAGCAGTTTGATTACGTTGTTGCTCCATCAGGACAAAGTTGCCGCCGCATGATGCCTGATAATGCGAATGCCGTCTGAAAATTGTTTCAGACGGCATTTTTATATCCGGTTTATTTGGAGTGTTGTTTCATCGATGGCGCATAATGTCCGGCACGTTCTTTCAGACGTTGTATCAGGCCGCGCGTGTCGGTCGGTATGCCGTCTTCACAGAATGCTGCATACAGCACGGCGCGTAATGCGTCGTTGCGGCTTAATGCACCGCCTATCGGCTTCCATTCGGCGTTTCGGGGCTGTATCCAACGGCGGTTGACCGTATCGCCGTATCCGAATACTTTGTAGGAGGAAAGTTTGTCGTTGCCGAAACGGATGGATGAGCGGGCGCAGAATATGCCTTCGGCAGTCAGGTTGTCGTAGCCTTTGTCGGAGCGGATATTGAGAATGTAGCGGATGCTGCCGTCGGGCGCGGGCATAATTTGCAGGCTGTCGAGCAGGATTTTCGGCTGTTTGCCGTAATTTTCATCCACATAAATGTCAAACCAGCCGTCCGAGTGCGTATCGGGCAGCGGCGGCAGTTCGGCGGTATGTTCTTTAAATTCGCGGGCGGCGGCTTCTTCGGGCGTTTCGCGGTAGCGGGTGTTGATCGGCGTGTCTTTTTGGCTGAAGCTGGTGGCAAGGGACGTGCTGGCAGTCAGGGTCAGAATCAGAAGGATGGCGCGGCGCATAGATTTCTCCAAGTTGAAAACGGCTTTATTTTATGGGTTGGCAAAGGGGGCTGCAAGCAACTGGGGTATAATCTCCCCCCCGATTCCCATTTTTTAAACGGTACAAACGATGAACAGCGAAACTTTAGACGTAACCGGATTGAAATGTCCCCTGCCTATTTTGCGTGCCAAAAAGGCTTTGGCGCAAATGCAGCAGGGTGACGTGTTGACCGTTCTGGCAACCGACGGCGGCGCACCGGGGGATTTTGAGGCTTTTTGCCGCCAAACCGGTCATGTGCTGCTGGATGCTTCGGAGCAGGACGGCGTATTCAGGTTGGTCGTCCAACACAAATAAATGCCGTCTGAAATGCAGATAATTCGCCCGATTGTGTTGTTTGTAACTTTTATTTTTGCTGCATGCAGTGCCAAAAATCAACCTTCCGACGAGGATCGACAAAGCTTTGCGCACATTGCCGTCGATTTGTTCCGGAATGCCTGCGTATCGACGCAGGGCGGTTTTGAACCGGTTTCCAAGTTTGCCGCTGTCGGACATTTTGTCCCTGTCGGAAAGGAAGACCTGTCCCATCTGCCGCCCGCTGTTGCAGAGCCCGATGCACGGGCATTGTGGATGCTTGAACAGGATGGCGGTGTCTATTATCTGAGCCTGAGTGACAACAGTTGCAGCGTTAAAGCCAAATATGCTGACGCTGCCGCACTTTTGGAACATTTCTCAGGGCTTGTCCGACATCCGCCGCAAAATAAAAATTTGGAATTAAGGGCAGAACAGTCGGTGCAGGCACCGTTTGAAACCAGGCAAATCAGCTATGCCTGGCGAGAAGCGGGCAGCCCTGAAGAAACCGTATTGACCGCACAAACCGCCGATTCCTCGGATTTGCCCGTACAGGCAGTTTTGAACCTGACGCACCGTTCCCACAACGGGAAACCCCTAATTCTCCCCTAACTTCAGACGGCATAAAGTCGGCATGCCGTCTGAACATTCAAATAAAACAAAGGAAAACCATGCAAACCCTGACCATTATCCGACCCGACGATATGCACCTGCACCTGCGCGACGGCGACGCGCTCAAAGCCGTTGCACCCTATACCGCCCGCCAAATGGGGCGCGCCGTGATTATGCCCAACCTCAAACCGCCCGTCGTCAGCGTTGCCGACGCGCTTGCCTACAAAGCGCGCATTATGGCGGCGTTGCCCGAAGGCAGCGCGTTTGAGCCGCTGATGACGCTTTATTTGACCGACAACGCCACGCCCGAACTCGTGCGCGAAGCCAAAGCCGCCGGCATCGTCGCCTTCAAACTCTACCCCGCAGGCGCGACCACCAATTCCGATTCCGGCGTAACCGACCTGTTCAAACTCATCCCCGTTTTGGAAGAAATGGCAAAACAGGACATCCTGTTCCTCGTTCACGGCGAAGTAACCGACCCCGAAATCGACATTTTCGACCGCGAAGCCGCCTTTATCGGGCGCGTGATGAAACCCGTTTTGGCGCAAGTGCCGGAGCTTAAAGTCGTGTTCGAACACATCACCACCGCCGAAGCCGCACGCCTGGTTTTGGAAGCAGGCGACAATGTTGCCGCCTCCGTGACTCCGCAACACCTCCTGCTCAACCGCAACGACCTCTTGGTCGGCGGCGTGCGCCCCCATCATTTCTGCCTGCCGGTACTCAAACGCGAAACCCACCGTCAGGCATTGGTCGCCGCCGTTACCGGCGAGAAGGCGCACAAATTCTTCCTCGGCACCGACTCCGCTCCGCACGCCAAATCCGCTAAAGAAAACGCCTGCGGCTGCGCCGGTATGTTCAGCGCGATGACCGCTATCGAGCTTTACGCCGAAGTATTTGAAAAAGCAGGCGCGTTGGACAAACTCGAAGCCTTCGCCTCAAAAAACGGCGCAAGGTTCTACGGCATTCCTGAAAATACCGACACGATCACCCTCGTCAAACAAAGCCAAACCGTTCCCGCAAGTGTTCCCTACGGCGACGGCGAACTTGTCCCGATGCGCGCGGGCGGCGAAATCGGCTGGACGGTGCAGTTTTGAAAAAATTGGAGATATAAAATGAGCTATTTAAATTTAGATGATGATATGTATTTGGTTTATGATTTTAAAAAAGATATGAAAAATAGAAAAAGAAGGAGCATATTGAAGATACAAGATTACTGTCATTGAAAGACGAAAGTATCTTTGGCATCAAAAAAGACAAAGGATTGTTTGCGTCGGATGAATGGTGGGCTAATATTGATTCCGGACAGATTATCACCAGAAGCGTTTCCGGAGTAATATCGTCAATATATGAGGCAGGAATGGAAAGAAGAAACATACCGAATAGTTTTAGTTTTATAGATGGTGAAGGCATCGTAAGGAATGAAAGTATGTATATGATGAATAAATCCGACAGATATTTATTTTGTGAAGGGAAAAAAATTGCTATTTTTTACGCGTATGACGAATTAAAAATATCAAAACAAAGAAAAGGAGACGTAATTGATTTGGAAAACAACTATGTTGAGCAAGTCATTGAAATGGCAATTTCAAAATAATCAGATGACGCCGGTGCCCAAGCCTACCAACTGGCCGATGGCGTCGGCAAAGTGGTCGATGCCGTCAAAAACCAAACTGGCCAACATTGATCGAACGGTCAAACAAAATGCCGTCTGAAAGGTTTTTCAGACGGCATTTGTGTATTTTCCGATTCGGATTTTCCGAGTATCAACGGCGTTTGGGCTCGTCGGGGCGGATTTGGGCGGCGAGTTTGTCGAGGATGCCGTTAACGAATTTGTGTCCGTCCGTACCGCCGAAGGTTTTGGTAACTTCGATGGCTTCGTTGATGATGACGGGGTAGGGTGTCTCGGGCATAGCGGACAGCTCGTGGCAGGCGGTTAGCAGGACGGCGCGTTCGATGGGGTTGAGGTCTTTTTCGTCCCTGTCGAGCAGCGGGCGGATTTGTCGGATGTACTCTGCCGCATTGGTTTGCGTGCCGAAGAAAAGTTTGTTGAACAATTCTTCGTCTGCCTTGGCAAAGTCGGGCATTTCGCGGATATTTTTAGCAATCTCGGGTGCTGCGGTGCGGTTGATAAGGGATTGGTAAACGGCTTGTACGGCAAGCTCGCGGGAACGGCGGCGGGCTGTTTTCATGATTTTTCCTTGAAACGGTTGGGCGGCACGGTATGCCGTCTGAAACGGAAAGGGCGTATTGGTGTACGCCCTGTTTGTTATTCTTCGTCTTCAAACTGTTCTTCGAGCAGAAGGTTGACGAGGTTGGCGCATTCGACGGCGACTTTGGCGGCATCCGAGGCTTTTTCTTCAATCCGTTCGATTGCCTGTGCGTCGTTTTCCGTGGTCAGGACGGCATTGGCAATCGGGATGTTGTAGTCGAGTGCGACGCGGCTGACGCCTGCTCCGGATTCGTTGGAAACCAGCTCGAAATGGTAGGTTTCGCCACGGATGACGACGCCGATGGCAATCAGTGCGTCAAATTTTTCGGAAGAGGCAAAGTTCATCAGCGCGATGGGGATTTCAAGTGCGCCGGGTACGGTGGCGACGGTAATGTTTTCGTCTGCTACACCCAATTCTTGGAGGGTGCGGCAGCAGACTTTGAGCATTTCGCTGCCGATTTCGTTGGTGAAACGTGCCTGTACGATGCCGATGCGGAGGTGTTTTCCGTCAAGGTTGGGGGCGATGGTGTTCATTGGGGGATCCTTTGGTATTCGGAGGTTTCGGAATGCCGTCTGAAGGGTCAGTCCTTAGGTTGCCAGTCGGCGACGGTTTGGAATGTGCCGTCTTCGGCAAGCTCCCATGCGCTGCCTTCGGGTTGTGAGAGCAGGGCGTCGATTCCGGGGTTGGTTCGGGTGATTTCGGCAATGCTGAGGATGCTGAAGTTGTCCGGATCGTCGGTGTATTCGTCGGTCTCGTCGCCGCTGAAGAAACGCCAGCCGCTGTCGTTTTCAAAAACGGGGGCTTCGCGGTAGAGGAAGCCGACAGGCCGGTTTTGTTTGGCGACGGTGTTGGTGGCGATGCAGCGGTCGAGTGCCGAGGAAAGTGCTTGTGCAAATGCGTTCATTGCGGGAATACGTTGGGGGAAAACTTGCGGATTTTACCACGATTCTTGCGTTGTCGGCAGACGGCGGCGGTTTGGTGGTACAATGTGCGCCGTTTGCAGCCTTAAGGTGTTTCTGTATTTTTGGAGTATGGAAACGCATTCGGGCTGTTTTTTGCGGAAGACGGTAATGAAAGACGATGTTTTGAAACAGCAGGCACACGCGGCGATACAGAAGAGACTGGGCTACGCGTTCCGCGATATTTCGCTTTTGCGGCAGGCTTTGACGCACAGGAGCTGCCATACGAAACATAATGAACGGTTTGAGTTTGTCGGCGATTCGATTTTGAATTATACGGTGGCGCGGATGCTGTTTGACGCGTTTCCGAAGTTGACCGAGGGCGAGTTGTCGCGGTTGAGGGCAAGTCTGGTCAATGAGGGCGTGCTGGCGGAAATGGCGGCGGAAATGAATGTCGGCGACGGTCTGTACTTGGGGGCGGGCGAGTTGAAGAGCGGCGGCTTCAGACGGCCTTCGATACTGGCGGACGCGATGGAGGCGATGTTTGCGGCGGTCAGCTTCGATGCCGATTTCAACACGGCGGAAAAGGTGGTGCGCCATTTGTTTGCCGATCGCGTCCGGTGTGCCGATTTCCAAAATCAGGCAAAAGACGGCAAAACTGCTTTGCAGGAGGCGTTGCAGGCACGCCGTTTCGCCTTGCCGAAATACCGTATCGAAGAGCAAATCGGTTATGCCAACGACAGTATGTTTGTGGTTTCCTGCGATTTGGGCGAACTGGGTTTCGTGTGCCGTGCCAAAGGGACGAGCCGCAAGGCGGCGGAGCAGGAAGCGGCGAAAGAGGCTTTGAAATGGCTGGAAGCAAAGCTGCCGCTGAAGAAGAAAAAGAAATGAGGCGGCGTGTGTGAATATGCCGTCTGAAATGTGGATATGAAAGTGAATATGGATATTGAAACCTTCCTTGCAGGGGAACGTACCGTCGGCGGATACCGTTGCGGCTTCGTAGCGATTGTCGGTCGTCCGAACGTGGGCAAATCAACGCTGATGAATCATCTCATCGGTCAGAAAATCAGCATCACCAGCAAAAAGGCGCAGACGACGCGCAACCGCGTAACGGGGATTTATACCGACGATACCGCGCAGTTCGTGTTTGTCGATACGCCGGGCTTTCAAACCGACCACCGCAACGCGCTCAACGACAGGCTGAATCAAAACGTTACCGAGGCACTCGGCGGCGTGGATGCCGTGGTTTTCGTCGTGGAGGCGATGCGCTTTACCGATGCCGACCGCGTCGTGTTGAAACAATTGCCCAAGCACACGCCGGTCATTTTAGTGGTCAACAAAATCGACAAGGACAAGGCGAAAGACCGTTACGCGCTGGAAACGTTTGTTGCCCAAGTGCGCGCCGAATTTGAATTTGCGGCGGCGGAGGCGGTCAGCGCGAAACACGGATTGCGGATTGCCAACCTGTTGGAGCTGATTAAGCCGTATCTGCCCGAAAGCGTGCCGATGTATCCCGAAGATATGGTTACGGACAAATCGGCGCGTTTTTTAGCGATGGAAATCGTGCGTGAAAAATTGTTCCGCTATTTGGGCGAGGAGCTGCCTTATGCGATGAATGTCGAGGTGGAGCAGTTTGAAGAGGAAGACGGTTTGAACCGCATCTATATCGCGGTTTTGGTCGATAAGGAAAGCCAAAAGGCAATTTTAATCGGTAAAGGCGGGGAGCGTTTGAAGAAGATTTCCACCGAGGCGCGGTTGGATATGGAAAAACTGTTTGATACCAAAGTATTTTTGAAGGTATGGGTCAAAGTCAAATCCGGTTGGGCGGACGACATCCGTTTCCTGCGGGAACTGGGTTTGTAGTTTTTCTTGCTGAACTTTACGCAAATGCCGTCTGAACAGGTTTCAGACGGCATTTTGTTTGGTAGTTCAACGGATGACGTTGTGCCCCATTTGGCGGCATCGTCGTTAATAACGTGTGTGTTGGGATGGACAGCGAGCCTCGGTTGGGCGCGCTTAAGGTGGCGGAGGTTTTGAACCATCTGCATGGCGGGCAGGATGAGGGTTTCGTAGTGGGGGGAATTGCAGGTTGCCGTTGATGTAGAGGCGGGTGTCGTCTCTTCAGCGGGTAACGACGAGCCGCCGGTAGGGCGAATGGCTTTGATAGACGACGGGGTCGCCGAAGTAGCTTTGTTCGGCTTTGAAGGAAATTTTGTCGGCGTAGATGGACGCAGCAGCAAGGACAGACAAGACAATCAGGATGGTGCGGCAGCGGGACAGTTTGGCTTTGAAGGCGTGTGCGGTCAGGTAGGCGGCGGGCTTGGGTGTGTTGTGGTATTTGGCGAAATACGGACACCGTGATGTTTTGCCGGCGGAAGGTTTCGGGCGCAACGGCAACAATGCCGCCTACACCGCTTCAGACGGCATGCAAGCACAGAGCGGCGCACATTATCCCGCCTTGCCCTCGAAAGATGGAGTAGAAGCTGCGAAAAAAATATTGGAAAATGCCGTCTGAAAGTTCAGACGGCATCTGCGTATTGGGACAGGTTCGGCCGGTTACGGAAAATATCTGTTTTGACGGCGTGTTCCGACCGGCAATCAAAGCGGCGGCGGCAAGTCCTTTCCTGTCCATATAGTTGCACGGGATTTCATCGACGGCTGTGCAGGGTGCAGCTGCCGCCGCGCCTCCGTCCCAAACGTCGGCAGATGGCGGTAACACGCGCGTATCAGGCGCACCAAACTCTCCGGTCGGCAAAGCTACCGCCGCTGAAATAGACGGCACGGATTTTGCCGCTTCCTTGACGGATTTCGGCTTCCTGTTCCGGCTCCGCAATGATTTTGTCGGTGCAAACCCGGCTGTAGCCGCCTTTCCAAGCATTGCGGCAGAAGCCGCAGAATATGCAGTGGTTAGCGCAAAACGGAATATGCGGATAAGCTGAAGCAGCTTCCAGTAAAACCGTTTCCGCCTGTTCCCGCCAAAGCTGCTGCCAACACACGGACGGCGGGCAATCCGCCCCATATCGGCATCAACACCCTGCGTTCGGGAAAAGCATCCGGTACGGCTTGGCTGACGCTCAGCTTCATCCCTCTATTTATATTTATTTCAATTAAATAAAAATATATTTCATTTTTGAATAAATATAGTAGATTACTTTGATTCATATTAATTAAATGAAAATTTTGTTTTATAATAAACATTACGTTTGACGGGATAGGGGGCGGATACGGCCGTCAATCGGGTGGCCAATCCGGAATAGGAAATACAAAGCCGCCGTTATTTCTGTTCATACAAGGACAGGAATAAGGCAAATCGCACTTCCTATATGTTCCGTATTTTGATGTCTTGTTAATAAAAACAATCAGGCCTGATTATAATCAGTCTTCTGAAAGATGTTTTGCCTATAATGGGATTTTGTTGTCCTTTAGATTTTCTTAAAATGCAGTTTGAAGGTGCTTTCCTTATCGGTTCCAATAAAATATTATCAGTTGTCGGTGCTTTCGACATTGCACCGGTAGATTTCACCCGTCCCAAACCGCCTGTTCAAAAATGCAATAAAAATGAAGGAGTACCTTATGCGCAAACTGCAAAACACGCTGTATATCACCACGCAAGGCAGCTATCTGCATAAGGAGCGGGAAACGCTGGTGGTGGAGCAGGAACGTAAGAAGGTGGCGCAATTGCCGGTGCATTCCATCGGGCATATTTTCTGTTTCGGTAACGTGTTGGTGTCGCCGTTTTTGCTGGGGTTTTGCGGCGAGAATAATGTGAATCTGGCGTTTTTTACCGAAAACGGACGTTTCTTGGGGCGGTTGCAGGGGCGGCAAAGCGGCAATGTGCTGCTGCGTCGGGTGCAGTATCGGATGTCGGAACAAAATCCCGTGCCGATTGCGCGCAATATCATCGCGGCGAAGATTCAGGCAGGCAAACGGGTGCTTCAGCGGCAGATTCGCAACCACGGCGGCAATGCGGACATTCAGACGGCGGTTGCCGCGCTGAATTTCTCTTTGCAGCAGTTGAAACGGGCAGACAGTTTGGATTTGATACGCGGGATTGAAGGAGATGCGGCGGCGCGTTATTTCGGCGTGTTCGGGCAGTTGGTTAAGGCGGAAAGCGGGTTTGCTTTTGACGGAAGAAACCGTCGCCCGCCAAGAGACAGTGTCAATGCGCTGCTTTCTTTTCTATACAGTATTTTGGGCAAGGACATCAGCGGCGCGCTGCAAGGCGTGGGGCTGGATCCGCAGGTGGGTTTTCTGCACGCCGACCGGCCCGGGCGCGACAGCCTTGCACAGGATATTTTGGAAGAGTTCCGCGCGTGGTGGGCGGACAGGCTGGTACTGTCGCTGATTAACCGCGGGCAAATCAAGCCGCAGGATTTTGTCGTCGGGGCAAGCGGAGCGGTGAGCTTAAAAGCTGATGCGCGCAAACTTTTGTTCCAGTCTTTGCAGGCGAAAAAGCAGGAAAAAATCACCCATCCGTTTTTGGGCGAAGAAGTGGAAATCGGTTTGCTGCCTTATATTCAAGCCATGCTTTTGGCGCGGCATCTGCGCGGAGATTTGGCGGCATATCCGCCGTTTTTGATGAGGTAGCCGGGTATGCCGTCTGAACGCAAACGGCTTCAGACGGCATGGAGGGACAAGAAAATGCTGATGTTGATAACTTATGATATTTCGCTGGAGAATACCGAAGGGCAGGCAAGGCTGCGGCGCGTAGCGAAACTGTGCCAAGACTACGGCGTGCGCGTGCAGTATTCCGTGTTCGAATGCGACATCTCACCCGACCAATGGGTAGTTTTAAAAGACAAACTTTTAAAAACCTACAACCACGAAACAGACAGCCTGCGCTTTTACCACCTGGGCAGCAAATGGCGGCGCAAAGTGGAGCATCACGGCGCAAAACCGGCGGTCGATATATTTAAGGACACGCTGATTGTGTGAATCGCCAACCTGTTGTTCCCATAAAAATGCGGCAGGGTTGGCGAATTTGGGTTGTTCTTTAACAATCAGGATATTGCAAATGTGGATATGGCGGATAAGGCTGTGCTATACTCATATTTGTGCTTTTTTCGGGAGTTTGGCGAAGTCGGGGCTGCAAAGCCTGATGTAGTAAGGCTTTCGGAAGGAGCTTCAGCCGCCTTCAGGCGGCTGTGTGTTGAAACGATTTCACCTCGCGCGGTGGTCAAATTTGAATCCTCAGCCGCCTTCAGGCGGCTGTGTGTTGAAACCAAGTTGTTAAAGAGTGTTCACGCTTGCCCGTTTCAGCCGCCTTCAGGCGGCTGTGTGTTGAAACCCTTCCCCTCTGTACAATGCGCTCCATCAGTTAAGTCAGCCGCCTTCAGGCGGCTGTGTGTTGAAACCCAAAAAGGGTAGGCGTGTTGTAGCACCATTTTCTCAGCCGCCTTCAGGCGGCTGTGTGTTGAAACTTATTTGCACGCCCTGCCCTTATATAACACGGCTCAGCCGCCTTCAGGCGGCTGTGTGTTGAAACTTCCCAGTTGTCATACATCAAGTTTTGTTAGGGCTCAGCCGCCTTCAGGCGGCTGTGTGTTGAAACTAAGCTGGTTACGCATTTGTACCACGAATATTGTCAGCCGCCTTCAGGCGGCTGTGTGTTGAAACCCATAGGCGTTTTGAAAATATTTCAATATGGCATTCAGCCGCCTTCAGGCGGCTGTGTGTTGAAACAAAATGTTATCTTTGGATGACAGACACCGGAGAGTCAGCCGCCTTCAGGCGGCTGTGTGTTGAAACCTTTTCCTTCGGCGGCGCGGGTTTTTGTACGGTTTCAGCCGCCTTCAGGCGGCTGTGTGTTGAAACGAAGCACCGTTGCAACTGACGGGCGGCGAACCGCTCAGCCGCCTTCAGGCGGCTGTGTGTTGAAACATCTTTTTGATACCGGCCAGCGTTTTGAACTGGGTC
>ADBE01000111.1 GCA_000176735.1 Neisseria polysaccharea ATCC 43768
ATGTTTGCGTCCGTGATCGGTACGGCTGCATTTTCGGTTTCAACACACAGCCGCCTGAAGGCGGCTGAAAATCGAAAGTGAGAAGTCAGCCGATAGAGCTTCTGTTTCAACACACAGCCGCCTGAAGGCGGCTGAGATGGCGATTGGTTAACGCCTGGTAGCCCAGACGGTTTCAACACACAGCCGCCTGAAGGCGGCTGAGAGAGCATCAGACGGCTTGCCATCAATGCCAACAAGTTTCAACACACAGCCGCCTGAAGGCGGCTGAGGGGTAGGGGCTGAAACCGAAAGATTTTTATTTTGTTTCAACACACAGCCGCCTGAAGGCGGCTGAGTTCTACGGTGAGAGCGTTGTTGACGGCTTCCTAGTTTCAACACACAGCCGCCTGAAGGCGGCTGAGACATGATTTGCTCTTCCGTCAGTTCGTGGGCATTGTTTCAACACACAGCCGCCTGAAGGCGGCTGAGCTTCCTGGCGTGAGATCGGGACGCGGGGTTACTTGTTTCAACACACAGCCGCCTGAAGGCGGCTGACATATATTCGGCATCGGAAACTAATGGGCATCCGGTTTCAACACACAGCCGCCTGAAGGCGGCTGAGTCCGATGTCGCCGTTTCAGGAG
>ADBE01000110.1 GCA_000176735.1 Neisseria polysaccharea ATCC 43768
AGCGGATTGCAGCGGATTTGGCGGTTGCAGACGGCATTTTCGGGGGAATCGGACGCGCAGGCGGGAATCCAGGTCTTTCGGTTTCAGTCATTTCCAAAAATTGTCGTAGCGTTAAGTTTCTAGATTCCCACTTTCGTGGGAATGACGAAAGGGTGGAAATGGCGAAGGGGCGGGAATGATGGGGTGCAGGTTTCCGTGCAGATGGATCCGTCATTCCCACAGACAGGAATCCGGGTTTGTCCACGCGGAAACTTATGCGCCGTCATTCCCGCGCAGGCGGGAATCTAGGACGTAAAATTTAAAGAAACCGTTTTATCCGATAAGTTTCTGCACCGACAGGTCTGGATTCCCGCCTGCGCGGGAATGACGGTATATTTTTGCATTTGTTGACATCCTCCCCACTCTTAAGGACGGAGTTTTACGGCATAGTGCTGATAAAAAAGCTAAAACAGAAAACAGAAAACAGAAAACAGAAAACAGAAAACAGAAAACAGAAAACAGAAAACAGAAAACAGAAAACAGAAAACAGAAAACAGAAAACAGAAAACAGAAAACAGAAAACAGAAAACAGAAACAGAAAACAGAAACAGAAAACAGAAACAGAAACAG
>ADBE01000109.1 GCA_000176735.1 Neisseria polysaccharea ATCC 43768
TCCTTATGAAAATCTTCGTTATTCAAGACCCAACAGAAAATGTCATCTTCTCTGGGTCATGTGCTGTGATCCCTTTGACTAGAATTGGTCTTTTGCCCTGGTTAACCCTCAGAATGATCTATTTTTGCTTCCTCGTGACACTTCAGTGATTCTGCCTCAAATTACATAGATCTTAATTATTTCTTACCATATGATCATTTTGGGGAGAGTAAAAGACCACCCCCCACACACACACACTTTTTCATATTTGTGTTTGCTATGGCAACCAACACAGTGGTTCATATAAAATAGACCCTCAAAAATGTAATGGCTAAAGATGCCACCGAACCAGAGTATCCACTTGATCATGGTACATAATTCTTTTTATGTGCTGTTGAATTCGATTTGCTGGCATCTCATTGAGAATTTTTGCATCCATATTCATCAGGGATGTTGGCCTGTAGTTCTCCTTTTTTGCTGGGTCTCTGTCTGGTTAGGATCAAAGTCATGCTGGCTTCATAG
>ADBE01000108.1 GCA_000176735.1 Neisseria polysaccharea ATCC 43768
AATCCCTTGCCTTTGGGGATGTGTCGAGTAAGAGATTGCTACGGCTGAGGTCAGAGAGGTCTTTTCCTGCTTTCTCCTCTAAGGTTTTTGATGGTTTCCTGTCTCACATTTAGGTCCTTTATCCATTTTGAGTTTATTTTTGTGAATGGTGTGAGAAAGTGGTCTAGTTTCAACCTTCTGCATGTTGCTGTCCAGTTCTCCCAGCACCATTTGTTAAAGAGGCTGTCTTTTTTCCATTGGATGTTCTTTCCTGCTTTGTCAAAGATGAGTTGGCCATACGTTTGTGGGTCTAGTTCTGGGGTTTCTATTCTATTCCATTGGTCTATGTGTCTGTTTTTGTGCCAATACCATGCTGTCTTGATGATGACAGCTTTGTAGTAGAGGCTAAAGTCTGGGATTGTGATGCCTCCTGCTTTGGTCTTCTTCTTCAATATTACTTTGGCTATTTGGAGTCTTTTGTGGTTCCATACAAATTTTAGGATTGATTGTTCTAGCTTCGAGAAGAATGCTGGTGCAATTTTGATTGGGATTGCATTGAATGTGTAGATTGATTTGGGTAATGTTGACAGTTTAACAGTACTTATTCTTCCAAT
>ADBE01000107.1 GCA_000176735.1 Neisseria polysaccharea ATCC 43768
CATCAAATGCCTTGTCAGGCTTCAGACGGCATCGTCCCACCCCGTCATTCCCGCATAAGCGAGAATCCAGACCTTCGGGGCGGCGGCAATATTCAAAGATTATCTGAAAGTTTGAGGTTCTAGATTCCTGCTTTCACGGGAATGACGAAGGGTTGTGGGAATGATGAAGTTTCAGACGGCATCAAATGCTTCGACGGGCTTCAGACGGCATCGCCCACCCTCCGCCGTCATTCCCATAAAAACAGAAACCTAAAATTCCGTCATTCCCGCGCAGGCGGGAATCCAGACCTTAGAACAACGGCAATATTCAAAGATTATCTGAAAGTTTGAGGTTCTAGATTCCCGTTTTCACGGGAATGACGAAAAATTACGGGAATGGCGATTCATAATAAAAAAACCTGCTCGAAACAAGCAGGTTTTTGAATTGGCACGCCCACGGGGATTCGAACCCCGGTTGCCGCCGTGAAAGGGCAGTGTCCTAGGCCTCTAGACGATGGGCGCGTGAAAGTTCGCTATTTTACAAGGCTTCGGAAACTTGTCAAGCCTGTTGCGTAAAACCGACGGCGAAAATGTAAATTTTTACTGATATTTATATATAAAATATATAAATATCAACAAATTAATGTTTTTTTTTTTGTTTTTTTTTTGATTGGATTACCCGATTGGTATAAAATTAAAGATAATATGCAAGAAGTGTGGAAAACTTATGAAAGATGAAACAATCGCACGCTGCCTCCTTTCCGGCTGCCTGTTGGCTGCGGGTATGGAAAAAAGCATTGCCGCTTCTGGTACGATTTTGGAAAAACCCAATTATACGGCGGTGATAGCGAACAGAAATCAGACCAACGAACATACTTTCGATTATTCGGGCGAAACTGCCGTCAAGCCGATTAATTCCCTGATTATTGCCGCCTATGGCAAAGATGCGAAAAATACCATTACCGTCAAGGGCAACCCGTCTGTCGGGGAAAAGGATTTGAAAGATGCAAATGGTGAAGCGTCGTTGAAAGATGCAAGGGACGAAGTGTTGAAAGAACCCGCGCATTGGACCATCCAAAAGGAAAAACCTGCGGGGTATGTAAGCAGTGGTCGATACAAGCTTCAGTCATCTGTTGCGAATGCCGGGATTTTGTTGGCAGACCTAAGCTATGAAGGGAAGAACAATATTACTTTGGAAAACGTATCCGTCAAAAATACCTCCTCACAGAATGCCATTTTCGCAAACGACACTTTAGACCCTCATGGTATGTCGGACACAACCCTGACTTTTAAGGGAAACAACTATCTTTATACAGACGGCACCAAAACAAGCTACAAAACCGAAATGAACGGCATACAGTTACTCAAGAATAATAAAAACTTACAACTCAAAGAAACCAAAAACCATACCAAAATCGAGTCGGAAGCGGGTTCCAATCTGAACATATACGTCAAATCCGGAACGTCTAAAGGGCGCGGCATAGGGGTAACGCAATAGGGACGTAATCATCAACACGTCGGGACCGAGAAAAACGGTTATCAATCAGACCGAAATGGATTTTCGCGGCGCGGTCAGCATCAAGGTGGATCGCGGCGATAAGGAGAACGCCGAAAACTATGGTGTTTATGTGGGGAATCTGCCGAAAAAAGCAGCAGAAGCGAGGATGTGCCGGACGATTCGTACGACCGCGTTACCTTCCATAGCGATGTCAAAATCGACGTGCAGCCGGTGCTTGAAGAAAGTGGGAAACAAAAATCCATCGGCGATGCTTTGAATGTGGACGGTAAAAACAGCAGGGTGGACATCAAGGGCGACGGAACGGTGCAAATCGACGGCGATATCCACGTCCTCAACGGCGGCGTGATAGATTTAAACCTGAAGAACAAAAATTCTTATCTCAACGGGGAAGCCCATATCGGCAAACAAAGATATACCGGCGATCCCGACGATCCCGATAATCCTCCCGGCGGGCAACCCCTGTTTGAGGAAGACCGTAAAAACAGCGCGTCATCCATCAATATGACGATGAAGGACGGCGCGCGTTGGAATGTGCAGAATACTTCAAAAATCAATGGTTTGGACATCAGCAACGGCGCGGAAGTGAGCTTTTCGGACGGAGGGCGGAATGTAAACGTCTCCGTGTCCAGACTGAAGGGCGACGGCGGCGTGTTCAAGATGCAGGGCGACATCGTCAGCGGCAAGACGGACAAGCTGATTACGCGCGAAGGCAGCGAAGGGACGCACATCATCGAATATACGGACAATGCCAAGGCAAAAACGACGGGCAGGGAATATCTGAAACTGGTCGAAAATCAGGCCGGCGGCGGGGCATCCTATAAGCTGCACGTCCGCTGTACGGAACACGGGGGGTATTGTTACTCTTTGGGCGAATCGGAAAACTCCAAATATGTCAAAATTGACCCCGACGGCAAGGGGGATCGCTACCTTTTCGCGTCAACATTGTCGACGGGCGCATCGAGCAGCGTCCTTTTCGGCGAGGCGTTATATCAGTTGAACGCGGTTTCCGATGAAACGCTGGTGCAGCGTATGGGCGAAATCCACGCCGACGAAACGCCGCAGAAAGACAACAATGTCTGGCTCAAACGCGTCGGCGGAAAATTCGTCGGCAGCAGCAGCGATTACCGCGTGGGCGGTTACGGCAACCGCTATTGGGGCTTTGCCGGCGGCTTCAACAGGACGGGGTTCGGCGATAAATGGATTCATTACAAAGGGCTGATGTTCCGCCATCTCCAATCGTCCTACGCTTCCGAAGACTACGTCGGCAGCGGCAAAATCTACGGCAGGGCGACAGGCGTTTATTCCACCTGGTTCAACAGGAAAAGCAGGGCTTATTATGATTTGGTCGCCAACATCGCCCGATATAAGGGCAGCTACGGGTTGACCAATTACGCCGGTAAACGGGTCGAATCGAACGAGGCGCGCCTGAATGCCTATATGCTTTCCGCCGAAGCCGGCAGGCGGATGGAAAAACAAGACGGCGGCAAAACCTATTGGTGGCAGCCGGAAGCGCAGTTGTCTTACTGGTTTACGCGCGGCTACGGCTTTTCGCTGTCAAACGGGTTGGATACCGAAACGGACAATTTCCGCAGCCTGATGGGGCGGTTCGGCTTTCGGGCGGGCGTGGACGGTTTGGACGGCGGCAGGCTGAACATCTACGGCAAGCTGATGTACAAACGCGAGTTTATCGGCACGATCCGCCACAGGTTCAACGGCTCTGCCGTGGAGGAATTCAAACACCGGGGCGGCTGGTTGGAATACGGCTTGGGCGTGGTGCGCCGCAATGCCGAAAACGGACGGCAGCTTTATTTGAGGCGCAAAGGTCTTCGATGCACAAGATGCGCCAGAATTGGCAGGTCAATATGGGCGTACGCAGTATGTTCTGATGCGCGGATACGCCTGAAACAATCCGGAACGGTCAGACGCGTTCCGGATT
>ADBE01000106.1 GCA_000176735.1 Neisseria polysaccharea ATCC 43768
GTAGCATGCTCTAGCAAGGATAAGCAATAACACAGTGACCCAGGCAGTGAACTTAATGTCTGTTACCTCCTAATTAAAGACATGTGGATAACCCTTTAATTAGCTGGGAGTTTCCTGCTCCGGTCTATGCTGGCCTCGTCCCCCCCGAGTGTTGGCCCAATTCTGCTGAGCCCACCCACTCCTGGGGGACTGAAAACACTCCTGGGCCTTGTCACTCCGTGCTGTGACCAGTGCAGATGCCTTGATCACTGTCTGCAGCCGGACTTGGGTCACTGCAACCTCTCAGAGTTCTCATTGAGCACGGACTTTCACTTCCCTCCACCATCGCTCTGTCACACGGGAGATACCGGTTTCGTTTGTGAACACGAAGGATGGCATCTGTTTGGCCCTGGGCTCCCCGTTCGAAACCTGCGACCTGGTCCTCAGTCACCGTGGTTTCTGCCCGCTCCACTGTCCCTCCTACAAAAATGACACAGCTCTGTAGTCCCCGCCCTCCTGTCTCTCTGTGTGTGCCATCAAATCACCAAACCCATTCCTGACGCAGGAGATCGTGTCCATCACCCTGTACTCGGCACAGCAGGTGGCAAGACGAACCCCAGAAGTGTAATGTCACCCGGAGGACAGCTGAATGCTCCAAACACCGCGCGGAAGGGTGGGGGGCGGAATTCAAGACCCAAGGGAGGCTCTCATTCAGGGCCGGCCACCAGCACAGGGCAGGGAACGTTCCAGTCTCAGAAAAAGGCAGCAGCTAGGTGGTTTCAGCCCTTCATGGTCTCCCAGCCAGGATCAAATCCACACGGGGACCTGGGAGACCTTGGTTATCAGCGAGAGAGAAGAGGGGCAAGGTGGCATTACACCTGCCCTCACCCTGATGCTCTACATGGTGGTCCCGCCTCTCGGAAAAATATTCTGGAGACCCCGAACACCTTTCTCCCAGCCTCTCTTCCCCGCCCAGCTTACCCTTCGCTCATCTTTTTCACCCCGCTTTCTACATTTCCACCTTTATTAGTGACCTATTGC
>ADBE01000105.1 GCA_000176735.1 Neisseria polysaccharea ATCC 43768
AAGCCAGTGTTCCTGGCACTGCACCTTCCAGTGAAGCCTGTGCCCCCGGCACTGCACACTCCAGTGAAGCCAGTGCCCACAGCACTACACCATCCCGTGAACAATTGTCTACCACACTGCAGCCTGCTATGAACCCAGTGCCCGCTGCTCTGCAGCCTCCATTGAAGTCACTGCCCGCCGTACTGTACTCTCAATTGAATCTTGGGTCTGCGGCACTGCAGCCGCCAGTAAAGCCAGTACCTGCGGCTTTGGAGCCTCACGTGAAACACGTGCCCAGAACAATGCCACCTCCAGGTTCCCAGTGATCCGTGCAGTGCAGTCTGCAATGGATCCAGTGTCCACAGCACTGCACCCTGCAGTGAACCTCGTTCTGACTACACTGCCGGTTCAAAGGATCCCAGTGCCCATGGCACTTCAGCCTCCAGTGAACAAAGTGAATGCGGCAATGCACCCTCCAGTGAACCCTTTGCCCGTGGCACTGCAGCCTGCAGTGAACCCAGGACCTGCCCGTCTCTACCCTCCAGTGAACCCAGTGCCCACAGCACTACACCATCCGGTGAACAAAGTGCCCGCATCAGTGCACCATGCAGTGAAACCAATTTCCGCTTTCATGCAGCCTCAAGTAAACC
>ADBE01000104.1 GCA_000176735.1 Neisseria polysaccharea ATCC 43768
CCGGTAACACTGCGCCCGCCGAGTTTGCCGGCGGTCTGCTGGAATTTGCGGGCGGCATTGATTAGGGCGCGTTCGCAGGCCTCTGAGTCGGATTTGCCTACGCCGTTTGCTGCTTGCCGTGTAACCAAGCCCTGACCGTTTGCAACCGGTACGCCGCCGCCGCCGAAGCTGACGGGAATCCCGGATTCCAATACGCCGGCGGCGGTGGCTGCATTTATTGCCGCCTGACCGTTGCTGCAACGGTAAATGATGTTTTTGCCGCTTCCTGCGGTGTCGCCCCGGATGACTTTGCATGATTCTCCGGCCGGTGTGCCGGTGGATGCCGTGTGCGCGTTTTTAGGCGCGCGGCCGGATTGGCAGGCTGCCAGCATCAGGGCGGCGGCGGAGAGTATGAGGATTTTTTTCATGTCGGATGTCCTTGTTTGCTGTGGGAAATCATTAGCATTGTACAGTAAGATTCAACAAAATGCCGTCTGAAAACGGGTTTCAGACGGCATTGTGGCTCAGGGGTTCAATACGCGTGCGATAAGGGCTTTTTCTTTGCCCTGCATATTGGGGATTTTGACTTGGATGCCGTTGCCGGGTGCAACATCGACAGGCTGGCCTTTGCGGGTCATTTGTTCCAATTTGATGGTTTGGTTGCCGCTCGGGTGGATGATTTCGAGCGAATCGCCGACGGCGAAGCGGTTTTTGACTTCGATTGTCGCCCAGCCGTTTCCATCGATTTCGGTAACGTGTCCGACGTATTGGCTTTGTTTGGCGGTGGAATGGCCGGTCAGGTAGTTTTGGTAATCCTGAGTTTGGTGGCGTTCGAGGAAGCCGCTGGTGTAGCCCCGGTTGGCGAGACCTTCGAGTTCGCTCAACAGGCTGTAATCAAACGGACGGCCTGCGACGGCATCATCAATCGCTTTGCGGTAGGACTGGGCCACGCGTGCGACATAATAGAGCGACTTGGTGCGGCCTTCGACTTTGAGGCTGTCCACGCCGATTTTGGCCAGTTTCTCAACCACTTCAATGCCGCGAAGGTCTTTGGAATTCATGATATAGGTGCCGTGTTCGTCTTCCATAATCGGCATCATTTCGCCCGGGCGGTTGGACTCTTCAATCAGGAAAACTTTGTCGGCGTAGGGATGGCGTTTTTGACCGTTGATGCCTTCAAAGTTTTGGTTGGCTTCTTCTTGGGCTTTTTCAAAGTTAAAACCTTGCAGAAGCTGGGCATCGCCCGCATCGCTTTCAGTGGCGTTGTGAACTTTGTAGTCCCAACGGCAGGAGTTGGTGCAGGTGCCTTGGTTGGGGTCGCGGTGGTTGAAATAGCCCGACAACAGGCAGCGGCCTGAGTAGGCGATGCACAATGCGCCGTGGATGAAGACTTCGAGTTCGATGTCGGGGCATTCTTGGCGAATTTCGGCGATTTCTTCCATGCTCAATTCGCGCGACAGGATGATGCGTTCGACGCCGATGTTCTGCCAGAATTTCACGCCCCAGTAGTTGGTGGTGTTTGCCTGTACGGACAGGTGGATCGGCATTTCGGGCCATTTTTCGCGCACGGTCATAATCAAACCCGGATCCGCCATAATCAGCGCGTCGGGTTTCATGGCAATCAAGGGCTCCATGTCGGAAACGAAGGTTTTGAGTTTGGAGTTGTGCGGCAGCGTATTGACGGTCAAAAAGAATTTTTTGTTGCGCTCGTGCGCTTCTTTAATGCCTTGCTCGAGAACGTCGAGTTTGGCAAATTCGTTGTTGCGGGCGCGCAGGGAGTAACGCGGACTGCCGGCATAAACGGCGTCTGCGCCGTAGTCGTAGGCGGCGCGCATTCTTTCCAATCCGCCGGCGGGCAATAAGAGTTCGGGTGCTTTCATATGCGTTTCTTTGTTATCAAAATGGTTTCAGACGGCATCGGGAAGAATGCCGTCTGAAGGGTATGGGAAGACGGGGGATTATCCGCCTTTTTGTATTTTCGGTCAATTTTGACGGGAAATTTATAAGGATTTATCAAGTATTTGCCTGCTTGGGATACAATGCGGCAGTTTGAATGCGAGAGAGAATGTGATGAATCCTAAAATCGTGTTTTTCGACATTGACGATACGCTGTACCGCAAATATACGGATACCTTGCGCCCTTCCGTGAAAACGGCGGTGGCGGCTTTGCGCGGCAAAGGTATATTGACGGCGTTGGCAACGGGGCGGTCTTTGGCGACGATTCCCGAAAAGGTCAGGGACATGATGGCGGAAACGGGCATGGATGCCGTGGTAACGATAAACGGGCAGTTTGCGCTGCTGCACGGTAAAACTGTGCGCGAAGTACCGATGGATGCCGGTTTGATGGGCAGGGTTTGCGCGCATTTGGATGGCTTGGGCATGGATTATGCGTTTGTCGGCGGAGAGGGGATCGCCGTGTCCGCGCTGTCGGAATGCGTGTGCCGCGCCTTGAAGCATATCGCCAGCGATTTTTTTGCCGATAAGGATTATTTCTCAAGCAAACCGGTGTATCAGATGCTGGTGTTTGCGGAGGAAAACGAAATGCCGCTCTGGTCGGATATTGTGGAACGGGAAGGCTTGAAAACGGTGCGCTGGCACGAGGAAGCGGTCGATCTGCTGCCTGCGGGAATGTCGAAAACAGACGGCATCAGAAGCGTGGTTGAAGCATTGGGTTTGGAAATGGCGGACGTGATGGCGTTCGGCGACGGTTTGAACGATGTGGAAATGCTGTCAGAAGTCGGGTTCGGCGTGGCAATGGGCAACGGGGAACAGGCGGCGAAAGAAGCGGCGAAATATGTTTGCCCCGGCGTTGATGAAGACGGCGTGTTGAGGGGCTTGCAAGATTTGGGTGTGATTTGAACGCATCATAACAACCCTGCCGGTTTCAGACGGCAGGGTCGGTTTTCAGCCCTTCATACAGCCTTCGTTTTGAAGCAGGGTAAATAAGGGCGCGCCGCTTGCACGGATATTCTTGCCGCCTTGAAGGTCGGTAAATTCCAAAATGGCGGCGGCTTCGACAATTTCCCCGCCGAGTTTGCGGATCAGCTCCAGCCCGGCAAGCATCGTGCCGCCCGTGGCAACCAAATCATCGACCAGCAGCACGCGCGAACCGGGTTTAACGGCATCGGTGTGAATTTCCACTGTCGCTTCCCCGTATTCGAGCGCATAACTTTGCGATACGGTTTCAAAAGGCAGCTTGCCTTTTTTGCGGATGGGGACGAAGCCGACGTTGAGCTGGTAGGCGAGTGCCGCGCCGATAATGAAGCCGCGCGCGTCCAAACCGGCAACGATGTCGATTTTCTGATCCATATAGCGGTAAACCAATAAATCAACCAAAAGGCGGAAGTATTCCGCACTTTGCAGGACGGGCGTGATGTCGTGGAATAAGATGCCTTTTTGCGGCCAGTTTTCGATTTTGCGGATTTTGTCGGCAAGCGCGCCGACACTCATAGCTTCGGGATGAACCAGCATTGCGTGTTCCATGTTTGATGTTTTTAACGCCATATTGTAGCCGTCAGCCTGCCGCTTGCCAAATCAATCAAAACAATAGCGGCAAAATATGGGCATCGGCAAATAGGAAACCGAGTGTCCGTTGTGATACAATCGGCTGGAAAATATACAGGTAAAAAATATGTCCGCTTATCGAAAAGGCAACATCTTTATCATTTCGGCCGCTTCTGGCACGGGCAAGACCACGCTGGTGTCGCGGCTGTTGGCAAACCATAACGGTTTGCGCGTTTCCGTGTCGCATACGACGCGCCCGCCGCGCGAAGGCGAAGCAAACGGCGTACATTATCACTTTGTTTCCAAAGAAGAGTTTGAGTCGCTTATCGCGCAGGAGGCTTTTTTGGAATACGCAGACGTATTCGGCAACTATTACGGCACGAGTGCCGAGGGTGTGAATGCGTTGGCGGCGGCAGGCTATGACGTGATTTTGGAAATCGACGTTCAGGGTGCGGCTCAGGTTCGAGATGCGCTGCCCGAAGCCGTCGGCATCTTTATCCTGCCGCCTTCTTTCGACGTACTTGCCGCGCGCCTCAACGGGCGCGGGACGGACAGTCAGGAAGTTATCCAAAGGAGGCTTTCGAAAGCAAGGCATGAAATCGAACAGTCCGTATTGTTCGACTTTGTCGTGGTCAATGACGACTTGGCGCGAGCGGAGGAGGATTTGGTTCATATTGTGAGTTCTTGCCGTCTAAAAAAATCCGTGCAACTGGGGTTTATTGCGAATTTGTTGGAAAATTCCTAGAAAACGGCGAAAATATCCAGTTCCCATTTTTAAATATTCTTGAAAGAAAGCAAATAATATGGCACGTATTACCACAGAAGACTGTACCGGAAAAATTTCCAACCATTTTGACCTGACATTGGTAGCGGCCCGTCGGGCCCGCCAGCTTGAGAACGGCAATACGCCGCTTGTGGACGATGTCCGCAATAACAAACCGACCGTTACCGCATTAAGGGAAATCGCCGCCGGGCATATCGGTACGGAACTGTTGACGCGCAATAAATAAATTCTGCCGGAAACGCACGTCGGCACATTCTGCCGCCGTGCAGTCCGACGGTTTGAAATGAAAAAACACATACATCCCGAAAGCCGTCTGAAATGCCCGCCCCCCAACCTTCCGCCCCTTATGATCCCCTGACCGCCGAAGCGCGTGCCCTGCTTTTCCATACCGCCTCCTACCTCAAGCCTGAAGAACAGGTTGAGCTCGAGAAGGCTGTTGCCTATGCATTTCACGCTCATGACGGACAAACCCGGAAAAGTGGCGAACCATACATTACGCATCCAATTGCCGTTGCGACGCAGCTCGCCCTTTGGCATATGGACGTACAGGGTCTTTGTGCAGGTGTAATGCACGATGTGCTGGAAGATACAGGCGTTATGAAAGAGGAGATGGCCGCAAGATTCGGCAATACGATTGCCGAGATGGTGGACGGTCTGTCCAAGCTTGAAAAACTCAAATTTGAAGATCATGCAGAGCATCAGGCGGAGAGTTTCCGCAAACTGATTTTGGCAATGACCAAAGATGTACGCGTGATTGTCGTTAAACTTGCCGACCGTCTGCATAATATGCGGACACTCGGTTCGATGCGTCCGGACAAGCGTCGCCGTATTGCAAAAGAAACCCTTGAAATCTATGCGCAAATTGCCAACCGTATAGGTTTGAATAATGCATATCAAGAGCTTCAGGATTTATCTTTCCAGAATCTCCATCCCAATCGCTATGAAACCATGAAAAAGGCGATGGATAAGAGTCGGAAAAACAGGCAGGATGTTGTTGGAAAGATTTTGCGTGCGTTCAGCCAGCGTTTGGTAGGGGCGAACATAGAAGCCAAAATCAAGGGTAGGGAAAAGAACCTGTACGGCATCTATCGGAAAATGTTAGAAAAAAAACTGCATTTCTCCGAAGTTATGGATATTTACGGTTTCCGTGTCATCGTTAACAGTATTCCTGCATGTTATGCTGCGCTCGGAGCATTGCACAACCTCTATCAGCCCAAGCCCGGACGGTTTAAAGACTACATCGCTATTCCGAAAAGCAACGGTTATCAAAGTCTGCATACGACTTTGGTCGGGCCTTATGGTTTGCCGGTTGAAGTGCAGATACGTACCAGGGAAATGGATGCTGTTGCCGAAGGTGGAATCGCCGGACATTGGAGCTATAAATCAGATTCCAAAACGGTCGATCAGGCAGTGCTGCACACCAATCAATGGTTGAAAAACATTTTAGACTTGCAGGCAAGTAGTGCCAATGCTATTGAGTTTCTTGAACACGTCAAGGTAGATTTGTTTCCAAACGAAATATATATCCTTACGCCAAAAGGAAAAATCCTAACATTGCCCAAGGGTGCAACACCTATCGATTTTGCTTATGCGGTGCATACCGATATTGGGCATAAAACCGTTGCCGCACGTATCAACAATATCATGATGCCGTTGCGTACGAAGCTCAAAACCGGCGATTCCGTCGAAATTATTACATCCGAACATGCCAAACCCAATCCCGCGTGGTTGAATTTCGCCGTGTCAGGCAGGGCGCGCAGTGCCATACGCCAATATATTAAAAACCTTAACCGGCACGATGCGGTCGTTTTGGGAGAGAGTCTCTTACAAAAAGCCCTGTCCAGTTTGCTGCCCAAAGATGTCCTGCTTTCAGACGGCATCAAAGAAAAATACCTTGCCGATCTCAACGACAAACAGACTTCATTTGAAGAAGTGCTGTATAACGTCGGTATGGGCCATACCCTGCCCGTTTATGTTGCCATGCATATTGCCGAGTTGGCAGGGGAGCATTTCGGCAGCGAGGTCAGGCTCAGTTCCATTAAAGTCGATGGTCAGGAAAGCGGACATATTCATTTTGCAGAGTGCTGCCACCCTGTTCCCGGCGATTCCATCCGTTTGCTGTTGGTTAAGGGAAAAGGCATGATTATCCACAGGGATACCTGCCCGACGTTGTTAAAGTCCGATCCCGAACAGCAGCTGGATGCAGACTGGGAAAATATGAATGGGCAGAACTACCGTGTCGGGCTTCAAGTCCAATCGGAAGACAGCCACGGCCTGTTGGCATTAATGGCGCAAGCGATTTCCGATTCTGGTGCGGACATCGAGTCGGTCGAAACACCGTCTAAATCCCAGTCGGGAACGGAAGGTTTTGTCGAATTCAAATTCTTATTGAAAGTCAAGAATCTGAATCAATTGAATCAGATTATTCAAAATCTGCATAGTATTCCATATATCCGCAAAGTCATCAGAAGTTGAAGCAGGTAAAACGGGTTGTCTTTTGATTAACAGGCAACCCGTTTTATGGTTTATCCGTTCAATTGCTTATCTGCCTGTACGCCTTTGACGATAAGCTGCGCACCTTTGAGGGTTGTGTCTGCGCCGCTTCGGATAATCGTTTTGCCGTCCGTGCTGCTGACATGGGTGTGGCGGTGGGCTGCTTTTGTCTGATTGCTGTAGCTACTTGTTGAAAGAAAGGTCGTCTGAAACCGTATTTGTTGTTTCAGACGGCCTCTTAGCTCAAACCTTGAGAAGCGCATACGTGCGTTCCGCACACATCCTACTTGTTGAGTTTAGGTTTCATATGGACTACGGCTTGCTGATTTCAGACGATCTTTTTAATTTAGTTGGGTTTTCAACTCAACTTACACACTTAATCTGAAAGTTCATACAGCATATCCAAAAAGGCATCAAAACTATCTGCAATATGGCTAGTTACCATTTTCGTATCTCCATTCTCATCTTCATAAAAATCATCATGATACATCAGAATGATACATGGATTTTCATTGCATTTTCTGTAATCAAAACAGATATAATCGCCATTGGCTGAAATCCCAAAAGTAATTACTTTTTTTGCATACCCATATTCATCATCAATACATGAATAGCTATAAATATCTTCATAGCCTAAATTTTGCTTATACCCTAAAAATGAAATGTCTCTTTCATCATTTTCACCGTATTGATTGACAAAATTGAAAATATTTTCTTTAGGGTATAAATGATCATGTTTGCTAAGAAGTGATACATATGAAACAGGAAAAACGACCCCTGCATCTTCAGCAAATTGTTGAATTGTTCTTATTGGAACCAATCCCTCATCTGATGATATTGATAGTTCTTCCATGTTCACTGATCTTTCTTTAACGATTTTTGACCGGTATGTCTAACAGCGTTATGAATACTATTAGGAATTAACTGCATATTATTAGGAGGGCTTTGCGCATTATGATGCCATGTATAACCAGGAATTTTTTCATTTCCTGCTTTAATCTTCGTTATTTGTTCATTAGTAAATTGATTTTTGGGCACTTGTCCACGTTCAATAGTTTTCCATAAATCTTTACTAGCTACCCTCATCTGTCCCGTATTTGTTCAAATATACGGCAAGCCTTTCAACAATCCGCATTGCCGCTTCATCTTTACTTGTTTCGGGAAAAGACAGTTCCCCGTCGTCCCCGATAATGGTAATCCGGTTGGTCGGTTTGCCCATCGCGATTGAAACATCATTGGCAACGATCACCGGTATTTTTTTCTTAATACGTTTTTCCCGCGCATATGCCAATACATTCTCCGTTTCAGCGGCAAAACCGATGCAGAACGGCGGGTTCGGCAATGAGGCAATAGAAGCCAAAATATCGGGGTTCTCATCCAATTCGATGGATAACGGTTTGGCATTTTTATCTTTTTTGAATTTTTGCGTACTCCTGTTTTTAACCTTATAGTCTGAGACGGCGGCAACAGAAATAAAAGCATCTTGTTTGTCGATTAAACGATGCACTGCGCGATGCATATCTTCAACACTGACGGTTTGAACCGTATTGGATATACCGAAAGGCAGTTCGGTTTGAAGTTGCCCGTAAATCAGGCTGACTTCCGCACCGGCGGCACGGCACGCCCGCGCCAAAGCCACGCCCATTTTCCCGCTGGAAATATTTGTGATGCCCCTGACAGGGTCAATGGCTTCAAATGTCGCACCTGCGGTAATCAAGATTTTCTTGTCCCTTAAAATTTTCGGTGTCCACAAGTCTGGAAGCAAATCCAGCAATTCGGCAGGTTCCGGCATCCTTCCCATACCATTTTCTCCGCAAGCCTGTTCGCCCAAGCCCGGCATATAGACAGTAATGCCGTCTGAAAGCAGTTGTGCGATATTCCGTTGGTTGGCAGGGTTGAGCCACATTTCCACATTCATCGCGGGAGCGATGGCAAGAGGACATTTCCGTGCGGCTGCCAGATTGGTCAGTAGGTTATCTGCCACGCCGTTACAGATTTTTGCCACGGTATTCATACTTGCCGGCGCAATCAGAAAAACATCCGCATTCCGGGTCAGGTTGATATGTTCCATACCGTTTGAACCGTTGCTGCCGTGCGTGTCGGTCAGAACGGGATTGCCGCTCAAAGCCTGAAAAGTCAGCGGAGAAACAAATTCAGTTGCCGAGCGGCTCATAACCACCGTAACCGAATGCCCCTGTTTTTTCAGCAGTCGCACCAACTCGCAAGACTTATACGCCGCAATACTGCCCGTTACACCTAAAAGAATATGTTTGCCCATTTTGACAATTTCTAATTACGAAGAAAAAACAGCATCCATTCTATAACAAAGTACGGATACATTAGTTACCGTTTTGGATACAAAATGCCGTCTGAAGCCCCAAGTTTCAGACGGCATATTCACAAAGGCGCACCAGTCAGAGGAGGGGGAGGAAGGGGATTATTGGAGACGGCGCAGCATTTGGCGGAAATAAAAAACCTTATCCGACAGAGATATGACAATATTTCCCAAAAAAATCCCGCTGAAAGTATTGACCGTATACGTCTTCAAGCGTATAGTTCGCTTCTTCGCTGCTGACGAAACGGCGGTGATGAAGCAGTTCAAACGCTCTTTAACAAAACAGATTACCGATAAGTGTGAGTGCCTTGAGCCTCACACTGTTTGAAAGACAGACAAGATAATGTTTTGAACATTGTCCTGTTGGTTTCTTTGAAGCAGACCAGAAGTTAAAAGTTAGTGATTGAACATAAGAGTTTGATCCTGGCTCAGATTGAACGCTGGCGGCATG
>ADBE01000103.1 GCA_000176735.1 Neisseria polysaccharea ATCC 43768
GGATTCCTAATACACCAACAATAAAGTGAAAGAAAGAGAAATCAAGGAATTGATCCCATTTACAGTTGCACAAAAAACCCATAAAATACCCAGGAATAAATCTAACCAAAGAGGTGAAAAATCTATACACTGAAAACTATAGAAAGCTTATGAAAGAAATTGAAGAAGACACCAAAAAATGGAAAAAGATTCCATGCTCCTGGAGAGGAAGAACAAATATTGTTAAAATGTCAATACTACCCAAAGCAATCTACATAGTCAATGCAATCCCAATCAAAGTAACACCAGCATTCTTCACAGAGCTAGAACAAATAATCCTAAAATTTGTATGGAACCAGAAAAGACCCTGAATCGCCAAAGCGATCTTGAAAAAGAAAACCAAAGCAGGAAGCATCACAATCCAGACTTCAAGCTATACTACAAAGCTGTCATCATTAAGACAGTATGGTACTGGCACAAGAACAGACACTCAGATCAATGGAACAGAATAGAGAACCCAGAAATAGACCCACAAAGTGTGGCCAATTAAT
>ADBE01000102.1 GCA_000176735.1 Neisseria polysaccharea ATCC 43768
CTTTTCAGCTCCTCGTGACTGTTCCTTAGTCCCCTTGATCTCTGTAGCAAGAGATTCTGTGCTGTCCTCTATACTGTTTTTCAAGCCCCAGTGATTAATTTTATGACTATTATTCTACATTCACTTTCTGTTATATTATTTAAATCCTTTTTGATCAGCTCATTAGCTGTTGTTATTTCCTGGAGATTCTTCTGAGGGGAATTCTTCCGCTTGGTCATTTTGGATAGTCCCTGGCGTGGTGAGGACCTGCAGGGTACGTCCCCTGTGCTGTGGTGTATAACTGGAGTTGGTGGGCGGGGCCGCAGTCAGACCTGATGTCTGCCCCCAGCCCACCGCTGGGGCCACAGTCAGACTGGTGTGTGCCTTCTCTTCCCCTCTCCTAGGGGCGGGATTCACTGTGGGGTGGCGTGGCCCGTCTGGGCTACTTGCACACTGCCAGGCTTGTGATGCTGGGGATCTGGCGTATTAGCTGGGGTGAGTAGGCAAGCTGCACGGGGGCAGGAGGGGCAGGCTTAGATCGCTTCTCCTTAGGTGATCCACTTCAGGAGAGGCCCTGTGGCAGCGGGAGGGAGTCAGATCCGCTGCCGGAGGTTTGGCTCCGCAGAAGCACAGAGTTGGGTGTTTGTGCGGAGCGAGCAAGTTCCCTGGCAGGAACTGGTTCCCTTTGGGATTTTGGCTGGGGGATGGGCGGGGGAGATGGCGCTGGTGAGTGCCTTTGTTCCCCACCAAACTGAGCTCTGTCGTCCGGGGGCTCAGCAGCTCTCCCTC
>ADBE01000101.1 GCA_000176735.1 Neisseria polysaccharea ATCC 43768
GGCTTTTTTATTTTATCTGGTGGGTCGTGAGCGATTCGAACGCTCGACCAACGGATTAAAAGTCCGCTGCTCTACCGACTGAGCTAACGACCCGATAAGTTCAAAATTCTATACATCAAGCCTGATGCTGTCAACCATTTTGTCGGCGTTCAGACGGCATTTTATTTATCAAGCTGTTTTTTCGTATAAATTAACGAGGTCAGTATCGATGCACCCAACGCGCCGAAGACGACCGACAGCGAAACGGAAATCGGGATATGCACCCAATGCATTACCAGCATTTTCACACCGATAAAACTCAACACGAATGCCAAGCCGTATTTCAGGAAGATAAAGCGTTCCGCCACATCCGCCAGCAGGAAATACATCGCCCTCAAACCCAAAATAGCGAAAATATTGGAGGTCAGCACGATAAACGGATCGGTGGTAACGGCAAAGACGGCGGGAATACTGTCCACGGCAAACACGACATCGCTCAATTCAATCATGACCAGCACCAAAAACAGCGGCGTGGCGATTTTTTTGCCGTTTTCGACGGTAAAAAATTTCTCGCCGTGAAATTCCGTGCCGACCGGAACGACTTTCTTGACGGCATTCAGCAGCCTGCTGTTTGCCAAATCCCCTTCCTCATCGCCTTCGGGCTTCATCATGTGTATGCCGGTATAGAGCAGGAACGCGCCGAACAGATACAGAATCCACTCGAACTGCCGAACCAGTGCCGCGCCGACGAAAATCATGACGGTGCGCAATACCAATGCGCCCAATACGCCGTACAGCAGCACGCGGTGCTGAAACTGCGGTGCGACTTTGAAGTAGCCGAATATCATCAGGAACACGAAAATATTATCGACTGCCAACGATTTTTCCAAAATGTAGCCGGTAAAGAATTCCAATACTTTTTCTTTTGCGACTGCCGCGCCGTAGCCGGGATTGCCGGCGAGTTCGAAATACAGCCAGCCCGCGAACAGGCAGGATACGGCAACCCACAAGCCGCTCCATGCCAAGGCTTCTTTGACGCCGACTTTATGGCTACCGTTTTTCTTCAGCGAAAACATATCCAAGGCAATCATGACCAGCACTGCCGCAAAAAAAACGCCGTAAAACAACGGCGACCCGATGCCGGGATATTCTGTCATGGTTCAATCTCCTGATTTGAAATGTAGTTGTGCTACCAACTGATATAAAACATCGCTTTTGCCAAAAACACAATCAGCAGCATATGGGTAAAGACGACGGCGTGTATGTATTTCGACCAACCGACCGTCAGTGTGGAACGCACCATTTTGACGACGGCGATGGCGAAGTGCGCCAACACGCTGAACGCCAACAGGATTTTCAGCGTCAGCATCGTACCGAAGGAAGTGGCAAACGGTTCGCCCAATATAGGAAGGTAGCGGTTTGCCGCCATCACGATGCCGCTGGCGAACAGCAGTCCGACCACAAACGGCATCACCCTGACGGCGCGGTAAGACATTGCCTTTTCCACTTCGCGCCGCGCCTCGCGCGACACCCGTCCCGTATGCAGGACGGACAAAACCAGCACTTCAAAAAACACGCCGCCGACAAAGGCGATGGCGCAATACAGGTGGATGATGTGCGCGACGGCATAAATACTCATACGATGCTCCAACCGGAAAACTCGGATACGGATTGTATCACTATCGCCCCCGATGTCCGCATACCGCTTCCCGCACCGCCTCGGCGATTCTCACGCTCGCTCCGCGATGTTGTGCGATAAAGCCGTCCACGCGCGCCTGCATCTGCATTCCGCCCCCCTCGGACGATAAGGTTTTTTCAACGGCTTCACGCCACGCATCCGCCGATTCGACTTGAACCGCCGCACCCGATGCCAAGGCGTGCCGGCAGGCTTCGGAAAAATTGTAGGTCGAAAAGCCGAATATCGTCGGAACGCCGCAGGAAAGCGGTTCGATGATGTTCTGACAGCCCGAATCGACCAGACTGCCGCCGACAAAAGCGACATCAGCGCACAGGTAATACGCATACAGCTCGCCCATACTGTCGCCTATCCACACCTGCGTATCGGGTTCGACCGGCAAACCGTCGCTGCGCCGCTGAACCTTAAACCCGAAGCGTTTTGCCGTTTCAAATGCCGTCTGAAAATGCTCGGGATGGCGCGGCACGACGACCAGCAGGGCATCGCCGCGATATTGTTGCCACGCCGCCAGCAGTTTCTCCGCCTCGTCTTCGCCCCGATAAACGCGCGTGCTGCCGCACACGGCAACCGGCCGGCCTCCGATGCGTTTTTCAAACTGCCCCGCCAGCGTTTTCATCTGTTCAGACGGCATCAGGTCGTATTTGGTATTGCCGCACACCTGCACGGATGCCGCGCCCAATTTCGCCAACCGCGCCGCATCCGCCTCCGTCTGCGCCAGACAACCCGTCAGCGAAGCGGCGGCAGGACGGATCAGGCGGCGGACTTTCAGATAACCGTTCAACGATTTTTCCGACAGCCGCGCATTCGCCAAAAACAGCGGCACACCCGCGCGCCGGCATTCCCTCATCAGGTTGGGCCAGATTTCGGTTTCCATCAAAATGCCGAACATCGGGCGGTGTTCGCGCAAAAACTGCCGTACCCACGTTTTTTGTCATACGGAAGATAGCGGCATTGCGCATCGGGAAACAGAACTTGCGCGGTTTCCCGCCCCGTCGGGGTCATCTGCGTCATCAGCAGCGGCGCATCGGGAAAACGCCGCCGCAACTCGCGTATCAAGGACTGGGCGGCACGCGTTTCTCCGACCGAAACGGCGTGTATCCAAACCGCGCCGGTAATGGGATTCGGATACGGCTTGCCGAAACGCTCGTCCCGATGCGCCCGATATGCCGGGGCACTTCCGGAGCGTTTGTCCAAATAACGCCGTATCCATATCGGCGCAAGCAGCCACAATACATCATAAAGCCATTGGAACATCTTTCTATTTCCTGCAAAACAAATGCCGTCTGAACGGTTCAGACGGCATTTCGGCAACGGAATCAAATATCGTAGGTTGTCGAAGCGGTATCTCCGCCCTTGCCCGTCCAGTTGGTATGGAAAAACTCGCCGCGCGGTTTGTCGGTGCGCTCGTAAGTGTGCGCGCCGAAGTAGTCGCGCTGTGCCTGCAAGAGGTTGGCAGGCAGACGTTCGGTCGTGTAGCCGTCCAAGAACGTAATCGCCGAAGCCATGCAGGGCATAGGGATGCCGCATTCGACCGCCTTGGCAACCACCTTGCGCCATGCCGGCAGGCAGTTTTCCAAAATATTTTTGAAATACTGATCCACACCCAAGAACACCAAATCGGGATTGTTTTCATAGGCATCGCGGATATTGCCCAAAAACGCGCTGCGGATAATACAGCCTTCACGCCACAGCAGCGCAGTGTTGCCGTAGTCCAAATCCCAGCCGTAGCTTTCGCCCGCTTCCCGAATCAGCATAAAGCCTTGGGCATACGAAATAATTTTGGAGGCGAGCAGGGCTTGGCGCAAATCGCCGACCCATTGTTTTTTGTCGCCGCCGACCGGCAACGCCTGCCGCGCAAACAGTCCGCCCATCCGGACGCGCTGTTCTTTGAACGACGAAACGCAGCGGGCGAACACCGCCTCGGAAATCAGCGTCAGCGGGATGCCCAAATCCAAGGCGTTGATGCCCGTCCATTTGCCCGTGCCTTTCTGCCCCGCCGTATCGAGGATTTTTTCGACCAGCGGTTCGCCGCCCTCGTCTTTGTACGCCAAAATTGCCGCCGTAATTTCAATCAGATAAGAATCCAGCTCGGTTTTGTTCCACTCGGCAAACACGCGGTGCATTTCGTCGTAGGACAGTCCCAAACCGTCTTTCATAAACTGGTACGCTTCGCAAATCAACTGCATATCGCCGTATTCGATACCGTTATGCACCATTTTGACAAAATGTCCCGCGCCGTCCTTGCCGACCCAGTCGCAACACGGTTCGCCCTGCGGCGTTTTGGCGGCAATCGCCTGAAAAATCGGTTTGACCGCTTCCCAAGCGCGCTTATCCCCGCCCGGCATAATGGACGGCCCGCGCCGCGCGCCTTCTTCGCCGCCGGATACGCCCGCGCCGACAAACAAAATCCCTTTTCCAGCAAGGTAATGTGTCCGCCGTGTCGTGTCGGGATAATTGGCATTGCCGCCGTCGATAAGGATGTCGCCTTCTTCCAACAACGGAAGCAGTTGTTCAATAAAGTCGTCAACCACCGAACCTGCGCGAACCATCATCATGATTTTTCTCGGTTTTGCCAGCTTATCGACCAAGTCTTGCAGGGAATTCGCGCCGACAATATCCGTTCCCTTAGCCGCGCCGTTTAAAAATTCGTCCACTTTACTGGTTGTCCGGTTGTAGGCGACAACCTTAAATCCGCAATCGTTCATATTCAAAATCAGGTTTTGACCCATAACCGCCAAACCGATTACGCCAATATCGCCTTTCATTGCAGGAAGCTCCGTTATAGATTTAATTTATCGACTGCAACTCTACCTGATTTACACTTGTTTAACAATCCTTAACTTTTTAATTTTTTGTAAAAGATGCCTTTACGCTTTACTGTGGCGTTCCCCTGAAGGGTTATAAATAAAATATAAAATTTAAATAATAAAACGATGATTATATTGATATGAAAAATTTTCTGTGGGTAACTTTTTTTTATTTTAAAAATCATTGGGATTTCCGTTTTAAAAGGGTGTCGGTAAGGCGGATTCCCTTTTGTGCATGCCTGTGGATTGTTTTTCGTGAAGGATTGGTTTTGTGGATAGTTTGCTTGTTGTGCAGATGGCATCCTACTTTTCTTTACCGAATGGCTGCCGGCGCCTTTAAGAACGGGAATACTGTGGAGATTTGAGAGGGAAATGTGTTTGGAACTTGTGGGAATAGTAAGTTGACGGCACGAATGTCTTTTTTTCTGCATATTGGCAGAGTGTGCATCCGGATTTGTGTATAAGTGGTGGAGAAAATGAGGTTTGTGGGTAAATCTCATAATATTTCAATCATATAGCTTTTAGTTAATTGTGTATAAGTAAAGTTTCGGATGGGGGGTACATATATAAAAATGCCGTCTGAAGCGGGTATTTTATCGATTCAGACGGCATTTGTTTGGAAAATGGAGCGTTATCCACAATTTCTGATGTTCAGCTCGTGAAATGCGTCGGGCAAATCATCGCTGTCGGAAAATTCCACCCATTCGTAAGCCGTTTCGTCTGCTAAAACCGCGCGCAAGAGTGCGTTGTTGATGGCGTGTCCCGATTTGTAGCCTTCAAACGCGCCGACAATCGGGTGTCCGACGATATACAAATCGCCGATGGCATCAAGGATTTTGTGGCGCACAAACTCGTCGGGATAGCGCAAACCTTCCGGATTCAGGATATCCGTGTCGTCAATTACGATGGCGTTGTTCAAATTGCCACCCAAGCCGAGATTGTGGGCGCGCATCATTTCCACTTCGTGCATAAAGCCGAAGGTGCGCGCGCGCGCGATTTCGTCGATGTAGGATTTGCCTGCGAAATCAATTTCAAACGTCGGCGAGCTGCGGTTGAAGACCGGATGGTCGAATTCGATGGTCAGGGTAACTTTAAAGCCGTCATACGGCGTAAATCGTACCCATTTGCCCGCTTCTTTGATTTCGACAGGTTTGAGGATTTTCAAAAAACGCTTTTGCGCCTTTTGATCGACTACGCCCGCATCTTGCAAAAGGTAAATAAACGGCAGGCTGGAGCCGTCCATAATCGGGATTTCGGGCGCGTTCAGCTCAATCAGCGCATTGTCGATACCGTAGGCGGACAGCGCGGACATAATGTGTTCGATTGTGCCGACGCGCACGCCTTTGTCGGTAACGATGGTGGATGAAAGGCGAGTATCGTTGATCAAATAAGGATTCAGTTTGATTTGTTCACCCATTTCGCCGTCCAAATCCGTGCGGCGGAATGAAATCCCGCTGTTTTCAGGCGCGGGATGCAGGGTCAGCGCGACCCGTTCGCCGGAATGCAGCCCGACTCCGGTCACGCCGATGGATTTCGCCAAAGTTCTTTGCAGCATAAACCGCTTCCTTATCAATGGGGTAAGTTTTGGAATAATACGATAAAACCGAAAAAACAGGCTATGTTTTTCCATAGTATTTGCCAATACGGATGTTTTCTTGAAAACAAAATGCCGTCTGAAACCGCAATCTGCATTTCAGACGGCATCGGGTGTGCTGTCTTATTCGTACACTTTCAGCAGCTCGACTTCAAATATCAAAGTGGCGTGCGGGGGAATCACACCGCCGGCACCGTGTACGCCGTAAGCCATTTCAGAAGGGATGGTCAGCTTGCGTTTGCCGCCTTCCTTCATTCCGCCGAAGCCTTCGTCCCAACCTTTGATGACTTGTCCGACACCGAGCGTGATGGTCAGCGGCTGGCGGCGGTCGAGACTGGAGTCGAATTTGGTTCCATTTTCCAGCCAGCCGGTGTAGTGGACGGTGATTTCTTTACCTGTTACCGCCTCTTTTCCGAAGCCTTCCTGCAAATCTTCAATAATCAGGCTGCCCATATCTGTCCTTTCGTTGCTTGTTGGTCAAAACGGCAAGGGTAACATACCGTCCGGCGAAGTCAAATGCCGCCAATTGTCAGCCGCACCGGTGCAGCGGGAACAGCAGTTGTTGTTTGACCGTTTTATGTTTTTCGTAACGGTTCCAGGCTTTTTCATGGGAATATAGTGGATTAACAAAAATCAGGACAAGGCGACGAAGCCGCAGACAGTACAAATAGTACGGCAAGGCGAGGCAACGCCGTACTGGTTTTTGTTAATCCACTATAGAAAACGACGGTGTTGATTAGGGGTTCGACCAGCGCGACCGCTCCCGATACGCCTATACTGCCCGTCAGCACATAGGTTACACTGAAGGCGGTGGTGAAATGCAGTGCGGCAAAAGTCAGGGTTTTAAGCATCATTCTCTCCCGGATTGAATATTTACAGAGAGATGATAAGGATTATCATCAGACCGTGCCGGTTTAAATTTGCTATTTGCTGTTAGTGTAAATAAATCAATTTTTTAATAATGATAGAAATAATGAATCACAAAAAGATAGTCGTTCTGGATGCGGATACTTTGCCCGGCCGGGTTTTTCATTTTGATTTTCCGCACGAGCTTGCGGTTTACGGTACGACAGATGCTGCGGAAACGGCAGGGCGGGTGCGCGACGCGCATATTATCATCACCAATAAGGTGATGATTTCCGCCGACATTATTGCGGCTAATCCTCAGCTTGAGCTGATTGCCGTCAGTGCGACCGGCGTGAACAATGTCGATATCGAGGCGGCGAAGGCGGCCGGCGTTGCGGTATGCAATGTCCGCGCCTACGGAAACGAATCGGTTGCGGAACATGCCTTTATGCTGATGATTGCCCTGATGCGGAATTTGCCTGCCTATCAGCGTGATGTTGCGGCAGGATTATGGGAAAAATCGCCGTTTTTCTGCCATTACGGCGCGCCGATTCGGGATTTGAACGGTAAAACGCTGGCGGTTTTCGGACGCGGCAATATCGGACGGACGCTTGCCGGATACGCGCAGGCATTCGGTATGAGGGTGGTGTTTGCCGAACACAAACACGCGCCCGCTGTGCGCGAAGGCTATGTTGCCTTTGAAAATGCGGTACGGGCTGCCGATGTGTTGTCGCTGCACTGTCCGCTGAACGCACAAACTGAAAATATGATAGGCGAAAATGAGTTGCGGCAGATGAAGCCCGGTGCGGTTTTGATTAATTGCGGGCGCGGCGGGCTGGTGGATGAAAACGCGCTGCTTGCCGCACTCAAATACGGGCAGATCGGCGGGGCGGGCGTGGATGTTTTGACGAATGAGCCGCCTAAAAACGGCAATCTCCTGTTGAAGGCCCGCCTTCCCAATCTGATTGTTACGCCGCATACCGCGTGGGCAAGCCGTGAAGCGTTGGACAGGCTGTTCGATATATTGTTGGCGAACATTCACGCCTTTGTGAAAGGCGAGGCGCAAAACCAGGTGGTTTGAGCTTGTCGGGATGACGAAAAAATGCCGTCTGAACGCCCAAAGGGTTCAGACGGCATTGTTTTGATATTTCTGCTTAACCGACTTTGTCGCCCGGTTGCGCGCCTGTATCCACATCCAAGAGCTTCAGTTTTCCCTCTGCCGTGGCGGCACTCAAAATCATACCTTCGGATACGCCGAATTTTGCCATTTTGCGCGGGGCGAAGTTGGCGACGGCGATGACCATTCTTCCGTTTAACTCGGCAGGGTTGGGATAAGACGCGGCGATGCCGGAGAAGATGATACGTTTTTCAAAACCGAAATCGAGGTCGAATTTCAGGAGTTTGGTGCTGCCTTCGACGGCTTCGCAGTTCAATACTTTGGCGACGCGCATATCGATTTTCATAAAGTCGTCGAAACTTGCCTGTTCGGCGACTTTTTCGTATTTGCTGTCTTCAACAGGCGCGGGGGTTGTCTGAATACTTTGTTTGTTGGCTTCGATTAAATCGTCCACTTGTTTTTGCTCCACTCGTTGCATTAAATGTTCGTATTTGTTGATGGTGTGTTCGCCCAAGGTTACCCTTGTGTTCGCCCAAGTAATCGCGTCCAGATTGAGGAAACGCGCGGCGTTGGCGGCGGTTTGCGGCAACACGGGGGCGAGGTAGGCGGTCAGTATGGTGAAGGCGTTGATGAGCTCGCTGCATACTTCGTGCAGGCGTTCGTCTTGACCTTCTTGTTTGGCGAGTTCCCACGGTTTGTTGGCATCGACGTATTCGTTCACGGCATCCGCCAAAGCCATAATGTCGCGCAGGGCTTTGGCGTATTCGCGGTTTTCGTAGCATTCGGCGATGGCTTCGCTTTGTGCGGTCAGTTTTGCCAGCAATGCGCTGTCGGAAACGTCTTTGAGTTTTCCTTCAAAGCGTTTGGCGATGAAACCTGATGCGCGGGCGGCGATGTTGACGTATTTGCCGACGAGGTCGCTGTTGACGCGCGAGATAAAGTCTTGCAGGTTCAAATCGATGTCTTCGATTTTGCTGTTGAGTTTGGCGGCGATGTAGTAGCGCATCCACTCGGGGTTTAGGCCTTGTTCCAGATAGGATTTGGCGGTAATAAACGTGCCGCGCGATTTGGACATTTTTTGTCCGTCGACGGTTAGGAAGCCGTGTGCGTACACGCCGGTCGGGGCGCGGTGGCCGGAGAAATGCAGCATAGCGGGCCAGAACAGGGCGTGGAAATAGAGGATGTCTTTGCCGATGAAGTGGTACATCTCGGTTTGGCTGCCGGCTTTGAAGTATTCGTCGAAATCGATGCCGATGCGGCCGCACAGGTTTTTAAACGATGCCATGTAGCCGACGGGCGCGTCCAGCCAGACGTAGAAGTATTTGCCCGGCGAGTCGGGGATTTCAAAACCGAAATAAGGCGCGTCGCGGGAAATGTCCCAGTCGGACAGGGTGGTTTCTTCACCTTCACCCAGCCATTCTTTCATTTTGTTGAGGGCTTCGGCTTGCAGATGGGGCTTGCCGTCGTGCGGATTGTTGCCGGAAGTCCACGCTTTGAGGAAGTCGGCGCATTCGCCCAGTTTGAAGAAGAAGTGTTCGGATTCGCGCAATTCGGGTTTGGCGCCGGAAACGGCGGAATACGGGTTGATCAGTTCGGTCGGGGAGTAGGTCGTGCCGCAGACTTCGCAGTTGTCGCCGTATTGGTCTTGGGCGTGGCATTTGGGGCATTCGCCTTTGACGAAGCGGTCGGGCAGGAACATTTGTTTTTCAGGGTCGAAAAGCTGCTCGATGACGCGGCTCTCAATCTTGCCGCCGGCTTTCAGCGCACGGTAAATGTCTTGGGAAAACTGTTTGTTTTCAGGGGAGTGGGTGCTGTAATAATTGTCGTAGCCGATGAAAAAGCCGGTAAAGTCGGCGAGGTGTTCTTCGCGCACTTTGGCAATCATGTCTTCGGGCGCGATGCCTTGTTTTTGCGCGGCAAGCATCACGGGCGTGCCGTGGGTGTCGTCGGCGCAGCAGTAGTGGCACTCGTGGCCGCGCAGTTTTTGAAAGCGTACCCAAACGTCGGTTTGGATGTGTTCGACCATGTGACCGAGGTGGATGCTGCCGTTGGCATAGGGCAGGGCGGAGGTAACTAAGATTTTGCGTGTCATATTGTGCTTTGCAAACAAAGGGTAAAGGCGGATTATACCGCAAATCAAACGGGGAAATGCCGTCTGAAGCCTGAAAAATCGGGCTTCAGACGGCATTTTTGCCAACCGGCGGGATTTATTCGACGGTTACGGATTTTGCCAGATTTCGCGGCTTGTCCACATCCGTGCCTCGGGCGAGGGCGGTGTGGTAGGCGAGAAGCTGCACGGGGACGGTATGCACGACGGGGGACAATTCGCCGACATGGCGCGGTGCGCGGATAACGTGCACGCCTTCGGTGGCATTGAAATTGCTGTCGAGGTCGGCAAAGACGAAAAGTTCGCCGCCGCGCGCGCCGACTTCCTGCATATTGGCTTTGACTTTGTCCAGCAGGCTGTCGTTGGGCGCGATGACGACGACGGGCATGTTTTCGTCCACCAATGCAAGCGGACCGTGCTTCAGTTCGCCGGCAGGATAGGCTTCGGCGTGGATGTAGGTGATTTCCTTCAGCTTCAACGCACCTTCGAGGGCAATCGGGTAATGGATGCCGCGCCCTAAAAATAGCGCGCTGGTTTTCTTGGCAAACTGTTGCGCCCAGGCGGCAATTTGAGGTTCGAGGTTCAGAGCGTGCTGCACGCTGCCGGGAAGCTGGCGGAGTTCTTCGGTATAACGTGCTTCATCTTCGCCGGATACCAAGCCGCGCACTTTCGCCAGCGTTACCGCCAAACCGAACAGCGCAACCAGTTGCGTGGTAAATGCTTTGGTCGAGGCGACGCCGATTTCTGCACCGGCACGGGTATAAAGCACGAGGCTGCTTTCGCGCGGCAGGGCGGATTCCATCACGTTGCAGATGGAGAGGCTGTGGCGGTGTCCCAAGGATTTGGCGTATTTCAAAGCCTCCATCGTGTCCAGCGTTTCGCCGGATTGGGAAATGGTAATGACCAGTTGGTTCGGATCGGCAATCACGCTGCGGTATCGGTATTCGCTGGCGATTTCGACGTCGGTCGGAATTTTGGCGATGGATTCCAACCAATATTTGGCGGTCAGCGCGGCGTAATAGGAAGTGCCGCAGGCAAGGATTTTGACGCTGCGGATGCTTTCAAACACGCTTTTGGCGTTTTTGCCGAAGTTTTCAGGGATGAAGCCGCCGTCGAGGAAAACTTCCGCCGTGTCCGCAATCGCGCGCGGCTGCTCGTGGATTTCCTTTTGCATAAAGTGGCTGTACGGCCCCAGCTCCAAAGAGGCGAGCGAGAGTTCGGATACCTTGACTTTGCGTTCGGCAGGCAGGCCGCTTTTATCGGTCAGCCTTTTGATGCCGTCTGAAGCTAGCAGCGCGATGTCGCCGTCTTCGAGGTACGCCACGCGGCGCGTAAAGGCGATGACGGCGGATACGTCCGAAGCGATAAAGGTTTCATCGTCGCCTAAAGCGACCAAAAGCGGGCAGCCCATACGCGCCACAACCAATTCATCAGGTTTGTCTTGGGCAATAACCGCGATGGCGTATGCGCCGTGGAAACGTTTGACCGCTTCCTGTACCGCTTCAAACAGCCTGCCGCCGTTTTGCGCGTATTCGTGATTGATGCCGTGTGCGATGACCTCGGTATCTGTTTGAGATTCAAAACGGTATCCCAAACCTTCCAAGCGTTTGCGTTCGCTTTCAAAGTTTTCGATGATGCCGTTGTGGACGACCGCAATCATACCGCCGCTGATGTGCGGGTGGGCGTTCGGCTCGGTAACGCCGCCGTGTGTCGCCCAGCGCGTATGCCCGATGCCGATGCTGCCGCTGATGCCTTTTTCGCGTGCCGCGTCCTCCATAAGCTGCACGCGTCCGACGCGGCGCACGCGTTTGATTTTGCCGTCGGTGTTGACGGCAATACCTGATGAATCATAACCCCGGTATTCGAGGCGTTTGAGGCCGTCGGTCAGAAAATCGACGACGTTGTGATGGGCGCGGATGGCGCCGACGATACCGCACATAACTGTTCCTTAGTATCCGGTTGAAAAAAAACAGATGCGGACGGCTCCCGTGCCGCACCTTCCGCTTCGGATTATAAACCGCCTAGTGTCGGAAAACAGCAAAATGCCGTCTGAAGGCTTGGGCTTGCTCAAAAAAGGAGGGATTTCCCCGCCTGACCGGGATGGGCGTTCAGACGGCATTGCCTGCCGCCGGTTTATATAGTGGATTAACAAAAACCAGTACGGCGTTGCCTCGCCTTAGCTCAAAGAGAACGATTCTCTAAGGTGCTGAAGCACCGAGTGAATCGGTTCCGTACTATCTGTACTGTCTGCGGCTTCGTCGCCTTGTTCTGATTTTTGTTAATCCACTATAGTTTTTGCAAATCAATATTGACAAGCTGAAAAAAAAAACAATATACTCGCTTGGTCTTAATGTTAAAGGAGTATGGAAATGAAACAAATGCTTTTGGCCGTCGGCGTGGCGGCGGTGTTGGCGGGCTGCGGCAAGGATGCCGGTAGTTACGAGGGTTATTGGCGCGAAAAATCGGACAAAAAAGAGGGTATGATTGTCGTCAAAAAAGAAAAAGGCAATTACTTCCTTAATAAAATCAACGTGGTTACAGGTAAGGAAGAATCTATGCTTTTGTCTGAAAAAGACGGCGAGCTTTCGATAAACACGGGGATAGGGGAAATCCCGATCAAACTTTCCGACGACGGGAAAGAGCTGTATGTCGAACGCAGGCAGTATGTCAAAACCGATGCGGCGATGAAGGACAAAATCATCGCCCACCAGAAAAAGTGCGGACAAACAGTACAGGCATACCTCGACGCGCAAAAGGCGTTGCCGTCAAACCAAACGTATCAGCAGCGTCAGGAGGCGATCGAGCAATTGAAACGGCGGTTTGAAGCCGAGTTCGATGAATTGGAAAAAGAAATCAAATGCAACGGCAGACCCCGGGCATTGTTGCTTTAGCGGAGGATAACCGGGAGGATGCCGCCGTCCGAATCGGACGTGCGGTTTCCGTACCGGTACGGGCGGGCAGGAATGTCCGCCTTTTTTTGTTCGGACGCGTTTGAATATCCGTTTGATTCCGATCGTTTGCAAGGGGGTATTTCCGTTCGGGCGGAAATCCATTCCGTCAAATAAAAAAAGCATTTTGTCCAGCCGGCTTGTGCCAGAGGTATCGCAAAACTTCGCCTTAATGCGCCCGATTGGCCGTGATGGGCTTCAGACGGCATTGTTTGGCCGGTTTACGGCCGGTATTCAGGCTTCATGCCGTTGGGTAGAAGCTGCCAGACGTAACCCGGTTCTTTCATTTTACCTGCCGTTTCCCCCGCTTCGTCGCCGTAGCCCCAAAAATAATCCACGCGTACCGCGCCTTTAATCGCGCTGCCGGTATCCTGCGCCATAATCAGGCGGTTGAGGGCTTTGCGGGTAACCGGATGGGCGGTGGCGACAAATAAGGGCGCGCCCAAGGTAATGTAGTGCCGGTCAACTGCGCCGGCATACTCGCCCATCAGCGGCGTGCCCAGTGCGCCGACGGGGCCGTCATTGCTGCTTCCGGCAAGCTCGCGGAAAAAGACATAGCTGGGGTTCTGCCCCAAAACTTCGGCGAGGCGTTGCGGGTTTTGCCGCATATAAGATTTAATGCCCTGCATGGAGGTTTGCCCGAGTTTGAGGTAACCCTTATCCGCCATGTATTTTCCGATGGAAACATAGGGATGCTCGTTTTTGTCGGCATAGCCGATGCGGATGTATTTGCCAGACGGAGTTTTCAGACGGCCTGAGCCTTGTATGTGCATGAAAAAAAGTTCGACGGGGTCTTCGGCATAGCCGAGGATGGGGGCTTTGCCGTCAAGCGCGCCGCCGTTGATTTGGTTGCGCGTGTGGTAAGGGAGGAAGCGGCTTCCTTCAAACCTGCCTTTGATTGCCGTTGTGCGCGCGGTGATAGGGAATTGGGAGAGGTCGGCAGTATGTGTGCCGCCGGTATTGTCGATTGTGCCGCTGTTTTTTCCCGTCTGCCTGATGCGGACAAGGGCTTTTCCGCCCCGCAAACCGGCAGGCAGGGGGACGGAGATAAAATCGTCGGGAATGCCGTAAATCGGGAAGCGGGCCTGTTCCGTCCGCCTGTCGTCCCCTTGCAGTACCGGTTCGTAATAGCCGGTAACCGTGCCGGCAAGGCTTCCGTTGCCTGCAACCTGCCAAGGGGTGAAATAGCGTTCAAAAAAGTATTTTGCCGGCAAATGTTGCACAGGGGTTTGAAAGGCTTGGGCGCACACATCCTGCCAGCCTTGGCGGTTTTTCAAATTTGAGCAGCCAAGCCGGAAAGACTGCAGGCTCTGGGTAAAGTTTTGCGCGCTCCAGTGCGGTAGGCTGTCGTGAGGAACCGCCGTGTAAACCGCCCCTCCGCCTGAAACCGTAGTGCCGACAGGAAAAGGGGTACCCGCAGGGCGGTCGGGGCCTTGAATAACGGATGTATCAGGAATCGGGAGGGGTTGGATGCTTTTGCTTTGACAGGCGGCAAGAATGGCGGCAACCATGCTGAATAGTGCCGTTTGAAACAGGTGTTTTTTCATAATGAGCAATGACGTTGAAATACTTGAGTCGGATTTTCAAGCAACTGATTTTTTAAAGGTTTGAAAAAGGAGATTTTAACACAGCCCTGAAGTTTTCCGGCGGTGGGGTAGTTTGAAAAAAATATGGCAAAATAGTTTGTATTCTTATTTACAAGTCATATAAATGTCCTGATAATATACCGTCCATTTACTTATAAACTGATACTTATGCTGGTTGCTTTTTTAATTATGTTGCGCGAGGGTATCGAAGCTGCACTGATTGTCGGTATCGTTGCGGGTTTTTTGAAACAGTCCGGACATTCCAAACTGATGCCTAAGGTCTGGTTCGGGGTTGTCCTTGCTTCTTTGATGTGTTTAGGGCTGGGATACGGCATCCATTCGGCAACGGGCGAGATTCCCCAGAAGCAGCAGGAGTTCGTCGTCGGCATTATCGGTTTGGTTGCCGTCGCGATGCTGACTTATATGATTTTATGGATGAAAAAGGCGGCGCGTTCGATGAAGCAGCAGCTTCAGGATTCTGTACAGGCGGCTTTGAACCGTGGCAGCGGTCAAGGATGGGCCTTGGTCGGTATGGCGTTTCTTGCTGTGGCGCGCGAAGGTCTGGAGAGCGTTTTTTTCCTGCTTGCCGTATTCAAACAGAGCCCGACGTGGCAGATGCCGGCCGGCGCGGTAGCGGGGGTTTTGGCTGCCGCCGTGATTGGCGCGTTGATTTATCAGGGTGGGATGCGCCTGAATCTGGCGAAGTTTTTCCGTTGGACGGGGGCGTTTTTGATTGTCGTTGCCGCCGGTCTGCTTGCCGGCGCGCTGCGCGCGCTGCATGAGGCAGGTATTTGGAACGCGCTTCAGGACATTGTGTTCGACTCATCAAAATATTTGCACGAAGACAGTCCGTTAGGTGTGCTGCTCGGCGGATTTTTCGGCTATACCGACCATCCGACGCAGGGCGAGGTCTTGGTTTGGCTGCTGTACCTTATTCCTGTCATGACTTGGTTTTTACGCGGCAGTAGGCCGTCTGAAACTTTAACCCGTAAAGAGGAGCTGAAATGAGAAAACTCAATTTGACCGCATTGTCCGTGATGCTTGCCTTAGGTTTGACTGCTTGCCAGCCGCCGGAAGCGGAGAAAGCCGCGCCGGCTGCGTCCGGTGAGACCCAATCCGCTAACGAAGGCGGTTCGGTCAGTATCGCCGTCAACGACAATGCCTGTGAACCGATGAATCTGACCGTACCGAGCGGACAGGTTGTGTTCAACATTAAAAACGACAGCGGCCGCAAGCTCGAATGGGAAATCCTGAAAGGCGTGATGGTGGTGGACGAGCGCGAAAACATCGCCCCCGGACTTTCCGACAAAATGACCGTAACCCTGTTGCCGGGCGAATACGAAATGACTTGCGGCCTTTTGACCAATCCGCGCGGCAAGCTGGTGGTAACCGACAGCGGCTTTAAAGACACCGCCAATGAAGCGGATTTGGAAAAACTGTCCCAACCGCTCGCCAACTATAAAGCCTACGTTCAAGGCGAGGTTAAAGAGCTGGTGGCGAAAACCAAAACCTTTACCGAAGCCGTCAAAGCAGGCGACATTGAAAAGGCGAAATCCCTGTTTGCCGCCACCCGCGTCCACTACGAACGCATCGAACCGATTGCCGAGCTTTTCAGCGAACTCGACCCCGTCATCGATGCGCGTGAAGACGACTTCAAAGACGGCGCGAAAGATGCCGGGTTTACCGGCTTCCACCGTATCGAACACGCTCTTTGGATAGAAAAAGACGTGTCCGGCGTGAAGGAAACCGCAGCCAAACTGATGACCGATGTCGAAGCCCTGCAAAAAGAAATCGACGCATTGGCATTCCCTCCGGGCAAAGTGGTCGGCGGCGCGTCCGAACTGATTGAAGAAGTGGCGGGCAGTAAAATCAGCGGCGAAGAAGACCGTTACAGCCACACCGATTTGAGCGACTTCCAAGCCAATGTGGACGGTTCGAAAAAAATCGTCGATTTGTTCCGTCCGCTGATTGAGGCCAAAAACAAAGCCTTGTTGGAAAAAACCGATACCAACTTCAAACAGGTCAACGAAATTTTGGCGAAATACCGGACTAAAGACGGTTTTGAAACCTACGATAAGCTGAGCGAAGCCGACCGCAAAGCGTTACAGGCCCCTATTAACGCGCTTGCCGAAGACCTTGCCCAACTTCGCGGCATACTTGGTTTGAAATAAGCCTTAAGCGTTCAGACGGCATTTGGCGACAGATGCCGTCTGAAATTTTATCTGCAAAACCGGAAAGGTATTGAAAAAGGCGGAGGTTTCCGTTCCCCGCGTTCCGCTGTATCGGATACAGAGTTTAAACAAAGGATAAAACATGAGTACGAACAACCCGACACAACCGACCAGGCGCACACTCTTTAAAACTGCGATCGCAGCCGGAGCAGTCGGCGCAATCGGAGGTTATCTCGGCGGCAAAAAACAGGGCGAAACCGCCGAACGCACCGCCGAAAGCCAACACTCGCCCCAAGCCTATCCCTGCTACGGAGAACATCAGGCAGGCATCGTTACGCCGCAGCAGGCATTTTCCATTATGTGCGCCTTCGACGTTACCGCGCAAAGTGCCAAGCAGCTGGAAAACCTGTTCCGCACACTGACCGCCCGCATCGAGTTTCTCACCCAAGGCGGCGAATACCAAGACGGCGACGACAAACTTCCACCCGCCGGCAGCGGCATTTTGGGCAAAGCCTTCAACCCCGACGGATTGACCGTTACCGTGGGGGTGGGCAGCAGCCTGTTTGACGGCCGATTCGGACTCAAAGACAAAAAACCGGTTCATTTGCAGGAAATGCGCGACTTCTCCAACGATAAGCTGCAAAAAAACTGGTGCGACGGCGATTTGAGCCTGCAAATCTGCGCCTTTACCCCCGAAACCTGCCAAGCCGCCCTGCGCGACATCATCAAACACACCGCCCAAACCGCCGTTATCCGCTGGAGTATCGACGGATGGCAGCCCAAATCCGAACCCGGCGCGATGGCGGCGCGCAACCTGTTGGGCTTCCGCGACGGCACGGGCAACCCCAAGGTTTCCGATCCCAAAACCGCCGACGAGGTTTTGTGGACGGGTGTGGCCGCCAACAGCCTCGACGAACCGGAGTGGGCGAAAAACGGCAGCTATCAGGCAGTCCGCCTTATCCGCCACTTTGTCGAGTTTTGGGACAGGACGCCGCTTCAAGAGCAAACCGACATTTTCGGGCGGCGCAAATACAGCGGCGCGCCGATGGACGGCAAAAAAGAAGCCGACCAACCAGATTTTGCCAAAGACCCCGAGGGGAATACCACGCCCAAAGACAGCCATATACGCCTGGCGAATCCGCGCGATCCCGAATTCCTCAAAAAACACCGCCTCTTCCGCCGCGCCTACAGCTATTCGCGCGGACTCGCCTCAAGCGGACAGCTTGATGTCGGGCTGGTGTTCGTCTGCTATCAGGCAAACCTTGCCGACGGATTCATCTTCGTGCAAAACCTCCTCAACGGCGAACCGCTGGAAGAATACATCAGCCCCTTCGGCGGCGGCTATTTCTTCGTGCTGCCCGGCGTGGAAAAAGGCGGCTTCTTGGGACAAGGGCTGCTGGACGTATAAACCTGTCTGACGGACAAATGCCGTCTGAATCCGATAAGGGGTTCAGACGGCATTTTACTGTTTGGGCGGTCAGGCTTTTTTGACGAATTCAGATTTTAAATTCATCGCGCTGCCGTCGATTTTACAGCCGATGTTGTGATCGCCTTCCTGCAGGCGTATGCCTTTGACTTTTGTACCTTGTTTGATCGTCATCGAGCTGCCTTTTACCTTGAGGTCTTTGATGAGGATGACGGTGTCGCCGTTTTGCAGCACCGAGCCGTTGGCATCGCGCACTTCCACCGCAAGGTCGGCGGCGGCTTCGGTTTCATTCCATTCGTGGGCGCATTCGGGGCAGATGTATTGTCCGCCGTCTTCATAGGTGTATTCGGAGGCGCATTGCGGGCAAGGGGGTAATGACATAGTTTTCCGTCCTTATCGGATGTTTGTTTTGGGATGCCGTCTGAAACCTGAAACCGGCTTCAGACGGCATGGCTTTATTGTTTGTCTTTTTCCGGCCTCACCCAGCCTTCGATGACGTTTTGGCGGGCGCGGGCGAGGGCGAGTTTGTTGTCTTCGACATTGCGGGTAATCGCGCTGCCTGCGCCTGTAGTTACTTTGTTGCCCAGTGTTACAGGGGCAACCAGTACGCAGTTTGAACCGATGCGTACTTCGTCGCCGATGACGGTTTTGTGTTTGTGCACGCCGTCGTAGTTGGCAATAATCGTGCCTGCGCCGAAGTTGGTTTTGCTGCCGACTTCGGCGTCGCCTATGTAGGTGAGGTGGTTGGCTTTGGTGCCTTTGCCGATGGCGGCGTTTTTAATTTCGACGAAGTTGCCGACGTGTACGTCGTCTGCAAGGCGGGCTTGCGGACGCAAACGAGCGTATGGGCCGATTTGGTTGTTTTCGCCGACTTCGCAGCCTTCGAGGTGGGAGAAGGGGGCGATTTTGCTGTTTGCGCCGATTTTAGCGTTTTTGATGACGCAGTTTGCGCCGATTTCGACGTTGTCGCCGATTTCGACTTCGCCCTCAAAAATACAGTTCGCATCAATCACGACATCTTGTCCGTGTTTCAGACGGCCGCGCAAATCAAAACGCGCCGGATCGCGCAGGGTAACGCCTGCTTTGAGCAATTCTTGCGCCTGTCCGGTTTGGAAGATGCGTTCGAGTTCGGCGAGCTGGCGTTTGTTGTTCACGCCGGCGGCGAGGTGGGAGGCGCGCACTCGGACGGGATGAACTTTAATACCGTCGGCAACGGCTTTTGCGATGAGGTCGGTCAGATAGTATTCGCCTTGTGCGTTGTTGCTGGAAAGGCTGTTCAGCCAGTTTTCCAGTTTGGTGTTGGGCAGGACGAGAATGCCTGTGTTGATTTCGCGGATGGCTTTTTGGGCGGCACTTGCGTCTTTTTCTTCGACAATGGCGGTTACGCTGCCGTTGCCGTCGCGGATGATGCGGCCCAAGCCTGTCGGGTCGTTAGGCACGTCGGTCAGCAGTCCGACTTCGTTGTCGGCGGCTTCGAGCAGGGTTTTGAGGGTTTTAACGTCAATCAGGGGAACGTCGCCGTACAGTACCAGCGTGCGGCCTTCGGCGGAAAGGTGGGGCAGGGCGGTTTTGACGGCGTGGCCGGTGCCGAGCTGTTCGGTTTGTTCAACCCAGACGACGTCGCGTTTGACGGTGTCTAAAACTTGCTCTTTGCCGTGGCCGACGACGACGCAGATGTTTTGCGGATTCAGTGCGGCGGCGATGCCGATCACGCGTCCGAGCATTGTTTCGCCGCCGATTTCGTGTAAAACCTTGGGCTTTTGCGAATACATGCGCGTGCCTTTGCCTGCGGCGAGGATGACGATGTTTAAAGTGTTTTGCGGCATAGCGTTTTCCTGTGCAATGCCGTCTGAAGCGGCTTCAGACGGCATAGGGTAGGTTTATCGGTTTTGAAACTTTGGTTTTTGCCAGTGTTGGCGGGACTCTTCGTCGGCGTTGTTGCCGGTTTGGTCGGGCAGTACGGCATGGCGTTCGGGGCGGTATTGGTTGTAGTTCATATTTTTCGAGTAGCTGCCGTCTTGGTAATAAACGGGCGTGCCGGCAGGATATTTTTTGACGGACGGTGGTTTTGCCGCTGCCGTCTTGATAAGTTTCCCACGCGCAGCCCGACAAAAGGGCGGCGGCAGTCATCATGATAAGGAAGGTTTTACGCATAGCATTCTTTCGTATTTTCGGGGTTTGTGCGGGTATTGTAATGATTTTGGCGGCGTTCTGACAAAGTTTCTGCATACCGCGCCGGCATTGTGCGGCGTGTTGTTGATGTTAAATAGTTGCAAGGTCGGATTTTCTTGCGTTTCAAACCGTGAAAATTTGTTATGATGTTATTTTACAGCGAATAAAGGAGGACTCGGAATGAAACGGAAGATTTGGCTGCTGCCGCTGCTGGCGGTTTCGGCATACCTGCAGGCGCAGACGGAAGTCAGGCTGGCGGTGCATAAGTCGTTCAGCCTGCCCAAAGGGCTGATTGCGCGTTTCGAGCGGGCAAACGATGTGAAGGTGTCGATTATTCAGGTGGGCGGCGCGAACGAAATGCTCAACAAGCTGATTTTGAGCCGCGCCAACCCGATCGCCGACGCGGTGTACGGCTTGGACAACGCCAATATCGGCAAGACGCGGGAAATGGGTATTTTGGCGGCGGCGCAACCCGGGTCCGCCCCCGTCGCGGTCGGGCTGCCTTCGGCTTTGGCGGTCGATTACGGCTATGTGGCCATTAATTACGACAAAAAATGGTTTGAGGGCAAAAAGCTGCCCCTGCCGCAAACCCTGCAGGATTTGACCCGCCCCGAATATAAAAACCTATTGGTCGTGCCGTCTCCCGCCACGTCTTCCCCCGGGCTGGGCTTCCTGATGGCGAACATCAGCGGGATGGGCGAAGAAGGCGCGTTCAAATGGTGGGCACAGATGCGGCAGAACGGCGTGAAGGTCGCCAAAGGCTGGAGCGAGGCGTATTACACCGACTTTTCGCACAACGGCGGCGCGTATCCGCTGGTGGTCGGCTATGCCGCCAGCCCGGCGGCGGAAGTGTATTTTTCTAAAGGCAAATACAGCGAGCCGCCGACGGGCAACCTGTTTTTGAAAGGCGGCGTATTCCGCCAGGTCGAAGGCGCGGCGGTCTTGAAGGGCGCGAAACAGCCGAAGCTGGCGGCAAAACTGGTGCAATGGCTGCAAAGTCGGGAAGTGCAGCAGGCGGTTCCGTCCGAAATGTGGGTTTACCCCGCCGTCAAAAACACGCGCCTGCCCGACGTGTTCCGCTTCGCCCAAGCCCCGACGCACACCACCGCCCCCGCGCAGCGCGATATTGATGCGAACCAGCGCGGATGGGTTTCCCGTTGGATCAGGACGGTTTTGAAATAAAACAAACATACCGCCCCGCAGGGCTTCAGACGGCATTTTTACACCTGTGCCGATTACGCCGCACGGGGCGGATGTTCGATCGAGAGGAAAAACAATGGACTTCAAACAATTTGATTTTTTACACCTGATAAGTGCTTCCGGTTGGGAGCATCTGGCTGAAAAGGCGTGGGCGTTCGGGCTGAACCTCGCCGCCGCGCTGCTTATTTTCCTGATCGGGAAATGGGCGGCGAAACGCATTGTCGCCGTGATGAGGGCGGCGATGACGCGCGCCAAGGTCGATGCCACGCTGATCAGCTTCCTTGGCAATGTCGCCAATATCGGCTTATTGATTTTGGTGATTATTGCCGCATTGGGCAGATTGGGCGTTTCCACAACATCCGTAACCGCCTTAATCGGCGGCGCGGGTTTGGCGGTGGCGTTGTCCCTGAAAGACCAGCTGTCCAATTTTGCCGCCGGCGCGCTGATTATCCTGTTCCGCCCGTTCAAAGTCGGCGACTTTATCCGCGTCGGCGGTTTTGAAGGACATGTCCGGGAAATCAAGATGGTGCAGACTTCTTTGCGGACGACCGACAACGAAGAAGTCGTGCTGCCCAACAGCGTGGTGATGGGCAATAGCATCGTCAACCGTTCCACCCTGCCGCTTTGCCGCGCCCAAGTGGTTGTCGGCGTCGATTACGACTGCGATTTGAAAGTGGCGAAAGAGGCGGTGTTGAAAGCCGCCACCGAACACCCCTTGTGCGTTCAAAACGAAGAGCGGCAGGCCGCCGCCTACATCACCGCCTTGGGCGACAATGCCATCGAAATCACATTATGGGCTTGGGCAAACGAAGCAGACCGCTGGACGCTGCAATGCGACTTGAACGAACAAGTGGTCGAAAACCTCCGCAAAGTCAATATCAACATCCCGTTCCCGCAACGCGACATACACATCATCAATTCTTAAACGCCGTCTGAAAGGAGGGGGAAAATGGACGCGTTGCACACCATCGCCCGAAACCTGACCATGAAGCGCGAAACCGTAAGCTGTGCCGAATCCTGCACGGGCGGGCTGCTTGCCGCCGCATTTACCAGTGTGGCAGGCAGTTCGCAATGGTTTGAACAAAGTTTTGTAACATACAGCAACAAAGCCAAAGAAGACCGCTTGGGCGTGTTGCCCGAAACCCTGCTCGAACACGGCGCGGTCAGCCGCCAAACCGTCTATGAGATGGCGCGCGGCGCGAAAGCCGTGGCGCAGGCGGATTACGCCGTCGGTATTTCCGGTATTGCCGGACCGGGCGGCGGCAGCGAAAGCAAACCTGTCGGCACGGTTTGGTTCGGGTTTGCCTTTCCGGGCGGAAGTTGCGAAGCAATGCGCCGTTTTGACGGTAACCGCGAATCCGTCCGCGCGCAGGCGGTCGCCTTTGCGTTGGAAAGGTTGGCGGGGCTGGTTGAAAACGGCGGCGATGCCGTCTGAACAAATTCCCATCGCATAAAAAATGCCGTCTGAAACATTGCAGGTTTCAGACGGCATTTTGTCGGGTTAGGCGGCGACGAGGCTTATTTCACTTTGCCTTTCAACGCGCCGTAGCCTGCCGCGTCCATTTGTTCCAGCGGGATGAATTTCAAGCTCGCGCCGTTGATGCAGTAGCGCAGTCCGCCTTTGTCGCGCGGGCCGTCGGGGAAGACGTGTCCCAAGTGCGAGTCGGCGGCGTGGCTGCGCACTTCGGTGCGGCGCATGTTGTAGCTGAAATCGTCGTGTTCGGTAACGGATTTTGCATCAATCGGGCGCGTGAAGCTCGGCCAGCCGCAGCCGGAATCGTATTTGTCGGCGGAGCTGAACAAAGGTTCGCCGCTGACAACGTCCACATAAATGCCGGGTTTGAACAGGTGGTCGTATTCGTGGCTGAAGGCGTATTCGGTCGCGCTGTGTTGGGTCACTTGATACTGCTCTTCGGTCAGGGTGCGTTTGAGTTCGGCATCGCTCGGTTTTTTATACGTCGCCGCGTCGAAGCCTTTGCCTTGCGGGGCGGTTTTGGTTTTGCCCGGCAGCGGTTCGTCGGCTTTGCGGATATCGATGTGGCAGTAGCCGTTGGGGTTTTTAATCAGGTAGTCCTGATGGTATTCCTCGGCATCGTAAAAGTTTTTCAGCGGCTCGTTTTCGACGACGAGGGGAAGTTTGTATTTTTGCTGCTCGCGTTTGAGCGCGGCGGCGATGACGGTTTTTTCGGTAGGATCGGTGTAGTACACGCCGCTGCGGTATTGCGTGCCGGTGTCGTTGCCTTGTTTGTTGAGGCTGGTCGGATCGACGACGCGGAAATAATATTGCAGGATGTCGTCGAGGCTGAGTTTGTCGGCATCGTAAGTCACTTTGACGGTTTCGGCGTGTCCCGTATGGCGGTAGGACACGTCTTCGTAGCTCGGATTTTTCGTGTTGCCGTTGGCGTAGCCGGATACTGCGTCAACCACGCCGTCGATGCGTTGGAAATAGGCTTCCAAGCCCCAGAAGCAGCCGCCGGCGAGGTAGATGGTGCGCGTGTTCATGATTTTTGAATCCTTTTTCTGTGTGTCGGGTTTGTAGAACGAATGTTTCAAACTGCCCAAATCGGCATTCGGGTCGCGGATTAACGCCAATGCCTGCGCTTCATTGATGCTGCCTTTGACGATGCGCTGTACGTCGCCGTCTTTACCGATTAACGCCCACGAGGGGTAAACGCTGATGTTCAGGCTTTGGGCAATCGTGCCGCCGTTGTCGGTAACGACGGGCAGCTTGGGATAGTTCAAACCGGCATACCATTTTTGGAAGTCGCCGTCTTTTTTCTCGTGCAGAAAACCGGGCGAAGCGACGGTAATCAGGTTGGCGGAACTGAATTTTGCATTTTGCGCCCATTTTTCGGTCTGTCCCAGTTCGGACAGACACAAAGGACACCAGCTCGCCCAAAATTTAATCAGCGTCGGTTTGTCTTTTTTCAAATAAACATCGGCGGGGCGGTTGTCTGCGGTTTTCAAAGTGGATAAAGTGTGCGGCACGGTCGCGGCTTCGGCATCGGCGATTTTGGGCGAACAAGCACCCAGCGCAAACAGGCAGCCGAACTTGGCGCAAAGGGAAAAGAAAGTACGGTGTTTCATTTTGATGTTTCCTGTGTGGACGATTTGTATGATTAGACGTTTGACGTGCCGAAACCTTACAACCCAGATTTTCGGGCAACCTTGCCGCGCAAAATACGCTACAATACTCCCTATTTCAAGTTTCTAAAATTAAAAGGAAAATTCAATGTTCAGCTTCTTCCGTCGCAAGAAAAAACAGGAAACTCCGGCTCCCGAGGAGGCTCAAATTCAGGAAACCGCAGCAAAAGCAGAATCTGAAGTTGCTCAAATAGTTGAAAATATTAAAGAAGACGCTGAATCTTTAACGGAAAGCGTTAAAGGCCAGGTCGAATCTGCCGTTGAAACCGTCAGTAGTGCGGTTGAACAGGTAAAGGAAACTGTTGCCGAGATGCCATCTGAAGCGGCTGAGGTTGCAGAAAAAGCAGCGGAACAAGTCGAAGCGGTAAAAGAAGCCGTTGCCGAAACCGTCAGCGGTGCGGTTGAACAGGTAAAGGAAGCCGTTGCCGAAATGCCGTCTGAAGCAGAGGAAGCGGCTGAAAAAGCAGCGGAATATGTTGAATCCGCAAAAGAAGCCGTTGCCGAAACCGTCGGCGAGGTTGTTGAACAGGTTCAAGAGGCTGTTGCCGCAATGCCGTCTGAAGCCGCCGCGCCAACCGAAGAATCCAAACCGAGTTGGGCGGCGCGTTTGAAACAGGGTTTGACCAAATCGCGCGACAAAATGGCGAAATCGCTGGCGGGCGTGTTCGGCGGCGGACAAATCGACGAGGATTTGTACGAAGAGCTGGAAACCGTGCTGATTACCGGTGATATGGGCATGGAAGCCACCGAATACCTGATGAAAGACGTGCGCGACCGCGTCAGCCTCAAAGGGCTGAAAGACGGCAACGAATTGCGCGGCGCGCTGAAAGATGCGCTGTACGACCTGATTAAGCCTCTGGAGAAACCTTTGGTCTTGCCCGAAACCAAAGAGCCTTTCGTGATTATGCTTGCCGGTATCAACGGCGCGGGCAAAACCACGTCTATCGGCAAACTTGCCAAATATTTCCAAGCGCAGGGCAAATCCGTATTGCTGGCGGCAGGCGATACTTTCCGTGCCGCCGCGCGTGAGCAGCTTCAAGCTTGGGGCGAGCGCAACAACGTAACCGTGATTTCGCAAACCACGGGCGATTCCGCAGCCGTTTGTTTTGATGCCGTCCAAGCCGCCAAAGCGCGCGGCATCGACATTGTGCTTGCTGACACCGCCGGCCGCCTGCCCACGCAGCTTCATTTGATGGAAGAAATCAAAAAAGTGAAGCGCGTGCTGCAAAAAGCCATCCCCGACGCGCCGCACGAAATCATCGTCGTGCTTGATGCCAACATCGGGCAAAACGCCGTCAACCAAGTCAAAGCCTTTGACGATGCGCTGGGGCTGACGGGGCTTATCGTTACCAAACTAGACGGCACGGCAAAAGGCGGTATCCTTGCCGCGCTTGCCTCCGACCGCCCAGTTCCCGTTCGCTACATCGGTGTGGGCGAAGGCATAGACGATTTGCGTCCGTTTGACGCGCGCGCGTTTGTGGACGCACTGCTGGATTGAGCCGAAATACCGTCTGAAAACGGCGGATTGGTGTTTTCGGGAGATAGTGGGGATTGGCGGAATCGGTGGGCTTCAGACCACCGATTCCATTGACCCTATCAATTCACACCAACTCCCAAAAAATGCGAACGCCCCCACGCACGCCCGACGCATTTACCGTATAAAATACCGAAACCGCCTCATACGGTATTTCACAAACCTTAACCCCTGCGCGTAAAAAACGTATAAACCCGAAACTGCCGCCGCCGCATCCCCTATAATTTCATCCAATAAAAAAAACGAGGCACATATCATGGCGAAAAAATTCCCCATATTCCCCAAAAATCCCGAGCGCATCTGCTGGGGGTGCGACAAATATTGCCGCGAAGACGATTTGCAGTGCGGCAACGGCTGCGAGCGCATCCAACACCCCATTGAGTTGGACGGGCGCGAGTGGTACAAAAAAGGCGACTGGAGCAACCTCTTGAATGAAGCCCAGCAAATCGAGCTGGGCTTGAAAGAAACCCCGAAACCCGCCAAACCCCATATCAAACTCCCCCTCAAAAACAAAACCGCCTGATGCATTCCTATGGAAATGCCGTCCGAACAAGCTTCAGACGGCATTTTTTACGGCATACGCACAGGTTTGCCGTTATTCCGCACCTGCCCGAATTTTCAGACAAAACCGCGTCGGCATGCCGACCCACGCCATAATAAGATTGGTGATTGGATACGGTAGGGGTAATACCTTGTCAGAAATTAAGATGCCGTCTGAAACAATTTCAGACGGCATTTTTATTTTTGGGCGCGTTTTTTATTCCTGCCTGTTTTTCCCATGCCGCCGCCTGCCGCGTGCAGGCTGTAGGGTAGGCTTCAGCCCACCAATCTCACCATTTCCATCAATCCCACCGTCTCGACCAACTTCATCACTTCACAACATCATCGAAAACACATGACATTGTGGGCAAATCGTTGAAACAGTCGTAATCGGCAGGCAGGAATCCCTTTCTTCCGTTTGTGTTTTTGAGTTGATGAAGATGGTGGGAATCGGTTGGGTGTTGGGGTTGGTGGAAATGGTGGGCTGAAGCCCACCCTACAGCTGCCTCCCACCTACGCATTTACCCTGCGCAAAGCCTTATCCACTATCTTGCAACCTGTCTGACAATCTGTCCTCTCTTACAAAATGCCGAAACTTTTTCAGGCTGCATTTTGGGGCTGCCTGTGCGGAATTTGTCGGTAGGCGCGGTAGTAGGGTTCGAGCTGTCGGGCGATGAGTTGGAGCTGTTGGAGGAGGATGTGGCTTTGTGTTCCGCTGCTGTGGGTGCGGAGGGTGTCGAGTTCGCCACGCAGTGTATCCAATGCCGTCTGAAAGTCGTCGGGTTCGGTTTCGGGCAGGTGTTGGAAGATGTGGGCGGTGTGTTCGGCGGCGAGGTGGAACTGTGCGGTAAAGTCGGGGCTGCATTCTTCATGCATTTCGCTACGGTATGCGCCGAGGGCGGAGATGTAGCCGGTCAGGGCGTAGCCGGTTTTGAGCAGGGTAAAGCCGGGTTGCAGGCTGTCGGCGAATTTTGCGGGTTCGCTGCTCATGTCGGAAAGGGTGCTGCTGAGGGCGGCGGTGTGTTCGTGGGCGCGGCGGCGGGTGGCGCGGTATTCGACGTCGTCGCCCGTTTCGCCGCTTTTGAGGCGTTCGGCGATTTTTTCGAGATAGGTGCCGTTGCTGCATACGGCAAGGGCGGCAGTGCGTTCGAGCGTGAGGTATTTCCAGTCTGGCCATAGGTAGCTGACTGCCGCCCAGGCAAGGGATGCGCCGATAATGGTGTCGATGATGCGTACGGGCATGGCGGCGTATACGTCCAAACCTGCGAGGGAGAGGCTGGTCAGGGCTTGAATGGTGATGAAGAAGGTGGAGAAACTGTATTTGTAGGTTCGGGTCATGAAAAAGAGGGTGGTACTGGCGATGACGATCCAGAGTTTGGTTTCGACGGAGGGGGTAAAGTAAGGGACGAGCGAGCCGACGATTACGCCGAGTACGGTGCCGGCGATACGTTGGTACACGCGGCTTTTGGTGGCGGTGTAGTTGGGTTGGCAGACGAAAAGGGCGGTCAGTAGTATCCAGTAGCCGAGGTTGAGGTTGAGGGCTTCGACGATGGTGCAGGCGGCGGCAACGACAAGGGACAGGCGGACGGCATGGCGGAATACGCCCGATTCGAGGTTCAGCTGCGGACGGATTGTCTGCCAGGTGTTTTTGAAGCTGCCGGTTTCGAGGGCGGCGATGCGGGTGTCGCCCATGCGGTCGTTTTCGGCGGGGGAGTCGCTGTGTTGGAGTTGGCGGAACTGCTGGTCGACACTGCCGAGGTTGTCGAGAAGGCGGCGCAGGTGGCGGATGTCGGGACTGTCGTTGCCGTCTGAAAGGAGGCGCAGCGATTGGCGGCAGCCTTCGATGGCGCGGCCGAGGCGTTTGCTGTAAACGTAGTCTTTGCTTGCGCGCAGGGCTTGGGCGGTGTTGCGGCAGGCTTGTCCCTGCATTTCGAGTAGGCGGTGGATGCGGAAGATGATGTCGGTGTTTTTGAATTTTTCGGACATTTCCTGATAATCGACGTGGGAGGAGCTGATGCGTTCGTGGATGTCTTGGGCGGCGAAGTAGTAGCGCAGCATTTTGGCGGTGCGCGGGTGGCGGTGTTTGCCGCGAAGGCGGTAAAACAGGGCGGAACGGCATTGGTTGAAGGCGGTGATGACGCCGGTGTTGCTCATGGCGAGGTCGATGTGGCGGTTGCCTATCCATTCGGCTTCGTCGGGATCGAAAAAGTCGGCTTTGGCTTCGAGGTAGCCGCCGAGTGCTTCGTAGGCGTTGGCGACGCTTTCTTGGACGGGGCGGTGGGGCAGGACGATTTGGAACAGGAGGATGGCGGTGCTGTACAGTACGGTGCCGCACAAAATCATGAAGGGGTTGGTCAGCCAGTAGGTTTCGGGGGTGTAGGTAAGTGTGGTGTAGGTGGCGACGGCGAGTGCGCCGAAGGCGAAGGTGCGGTATTTCAGCCCGACCGCGCCCATGATGGTAAAGCCGAAAGTCATCAGGGTCATGGCGAGGATGAAGGGCAGACCTGTGCCGAGCGTGCTTTGCGCGACAAGTGAGGAGAGGGTGAACAGGGCGACGGTGGCGATGATGTTTTTCAGCCGTCCGGTCAGGCGGTTGTCCAAATCGACCAGGCCGCCGGCGATGATGCCGAGTACGAAGGGCATGGCGAGCTTGGGTTCACCTAGCTGCCAGACGATGGAGGCGGCGGTAAAGACGCTGGCGAAAACGGGAAGCGAGGTAATGAGCAGAGGCTTGAGGAGTGGGGTTTTCATGGTTTTACCGGTTTATTGTTATGAAGTGAATAAAGTGTAGCACATGAATGGGGCGGATAAAATCATGCCGTCTGAAAACGGGGATGCGGTTTTCAGACGGCATTGGGTTTTGCGGATTAGGAAACGAGGTTGAGACCGTTGACCCTGTCGTAAAGGAGTTCGGGCATTTTGCCTTCTTCGTACAGTTGGATGTGCAGGCGCAGGTTGTTGGCGGAAACGGACTGGCGCAGGGCTTCTTCGTAACTGATGATGCCGTGACGGTACAGTTCGAAAAGGTTTTGGTCCATCGTCTGCATTCCGTCGGTTTTGGCGGTTTCCATGATTTTATTGATGTTCATCAGGTCGCCCTTCAGGATGAAGTCTTGGATGGCGGGTGTGTTGATGAGCAAATCGACAACCGCCGTCCTGCCCGTTTTGTCTTTTTTGAGGGCGAGGCGTTGGCAGATGATGCCGGTCAGGTTGAGGGCGATGTCGATCAGTATTTGCTTGTGCTGTTCTTTGGGGTAGAAGTTGAGTATGCGTTCGAGCGACTGTGGCGCGGTGTTGGCGTGGAGCGTAAAAATGCACAGGTGGCCGGTTTGGGCGAGCTGCATCGCGTATTCCATATTTTCCCTGCTGCGGACTTCGCCGATGCAGACCACGTCGGGGGACTGGCGCATAGCGTTTTGTACCGCCGTCTGCCAGTTTATGGTGTCGACGCCGATTTCGCGCTGGGTAAAGATGCAGCGGCGCGGTTTGTAGATAAACTCAATCGGGTCTTCGATGGTAACGATATGGCCGGGCAGGGTTTTGTTGCGGTGTTCGAGCATAGTCGCCATCGTGGTGGATTTGCCCGAACCGGTAGGCCCGACGATAATCAGTAGCCCGCGCGGTGCGACGGCGAGGTCTTTGAGTTTTTCGGGCAGGCCCAATTCCTGCATTTGTGGGATGATGTGGTTGATGCGCCGCAAAACCAAACCTGCGTGGCCTTGGCTGTGGTAGGCGTTGGCGCGGTAGCGCGTGCCGCTGCGCGATTGGACGGAGTAGTTGATTTCGCCGTCGCGCCGGAATATTTCCGATTGTTCGGCATTCATCGTCGATGCGGTGATGGCGGCGGTTTCCTCGCCCGTCAGAGCCTTTTGCGGCTGCGGGGTTAATGCGCCGTTGATTTTCAACGAGGGCGGGAATCCTTTGCTGATAAGGATGTCGGACGCGCTTTGCGCTTCTGCGGTTTCGCACAGGCGGTCGAGCAGCGGGTGGAGGTGTGCGCCGATTTCGGCCGGGGTTTCGGATCGGCTTTGTTTTTTTTGAGAATACACTTGAACCATTTCGTCCAAGATGTCGTGCAGGTTATTGGTACTCATCGTTAACTTCTTTTCAGTTTAAGCCTTGTAGTTTGCGGCGGCAGGTTTCAACAGGAAGGCGGACGCTTCCTGTTCGGAAGGGTATGCCGGGCTGGATGTCGCGTCCCACCCCGCGTGTTTGCGCCTTGTTTTCCCGCCGGTATGGTCGGAAGGCGGTTGTGTGTCAGAAACTCATACTTTCGCTGTTTTGCGCGCGTTTGCGTGCAACTTCAGGTGCGATCAGCCCTTGGCGCACCAGCGATTGCAGCGACTGGTCCATCGTCTGCATACCGCTCGCCTGCCCGGTTTGCAGGACGGAGTTAATCTGCGCGATTTTGTTTTCGCGGATGAGGTTGCGGACGGCGGGGTTGGAAATCAGGATTTCGTGCGAGGCGACACGGCCGTTGCCGTCGCGCGTTTTCAGCAGGTTTTGGGAGATGACGGCGGTCAGCGATTCGGACAGCATAGAGCGCACCATTTCCTTTTCCCCCGCAGGGAATACGTCCACGATACGGTCGACGGTTTTTGCCGCGCCGGTCGTGTGCAGCGTGCCGAAAACTAAGTGTCCGGTTTCGGCGGCGGTCAGTGCCAAGCCGATGGTTTCGGGGTCGCGCATCTCGCCGACAAGGATAACGTCGGGGTCTTCGCGCAATGCGGAACTCAGCGCGTTGGCGAAACTGAGGGTGTGCTGGTGCAGCTCGCGCTGGTTAATCAGGGATTTTTTGCTTTGGTGGACGAATTCGATCGGGTCTTCGATGGTCAGGATGTGTGCCGGCTGGGTTTCATTGATGTAGTTGATCATCGCGGCAAGCGTGGTCGATTTGCCCGAACCGGTAGGGCCGGTAACCAATACCATACCGCGCGGCGATTCTGCGATTTTTTGGAAAATGCGCGGGGCTTTCAATTCTTCCAGCGATAAGACGGTACTGGGAATGGTGCGGAATACGGCGGCGGGGCCGCGGCCGGTGTTGAAGGCGTTGACGCGGAATCGGGCGACGTTGGGCAGTTCGAACGAGAAGTCGACTTCTAAGTTTTGCTGGTAGATTTTCCGCTGATGGTCGTTCATCACCGAAGTTACCATATTGCCGACCTCTTCCGCGCTCATTTCGGGAAGGTTGATGCGCCGCATATCGCCGTGAACCCGAATCATAGGAGATATGCCCGAACTCAGGTGAAGGTCGGATGCTTTGTTTTTAACGCCGAAGGCGAGTAAGTCGGTAATCTGCATAATGGGATATTGTCCAGTATAATGTTTGGGTCGTTCGGTGTTTCCTACTTCTGAATTTTACTGCCCTGATTCTTGGGATTCAACTATTTAAGCATTTTTACCGGGGATAATTTATGACGGTTTTGCAAGAACGTTATCGGGAGGTGTCCGACCGTATCGGGAAATTGGTTCTGCAGGCAGGCAGGAAGCCGCATTCTGTCAGCCTGATTGCCGTCGGTAAGACTTTCCCTTCAGACGGCATCCGCGAAGTTTACGCCGCCGGACAGCGTGATTTCGGCGAGAACTATATTCAGGAGTGGTACGGCAAAACGGAGGAATTGGCGGATTTGACCGACATTGTGTGGCACGTCATCGGCGATGTGCAGTCCAATAAAACCAAATTTGTCGCCGAACGCGCGCATTGGGTGCATACCGTATGCCGTCTGAAGACCGCCGTCCGGCTGAGCAGGCAGCGTCCTTCCTCAATGCCGCCCTTGCAGGTGTGTATCGAGGTGAACATTGCGGGCGAGGCGGCAAAACACGGTGTCGCGCCCGAAGAAGCGGTCGCGCTTGCCGTGGAAGTGGCGAAGCTGCCCAACCTTGTCGTGCGCGGACTGATGTGCGTTGCCAAAGCCAACAGCAGTGAAACGGAGTTGAAAACCCAGTTTCAGACCATGCAAAAGTTGCTTGCCGACCTCAATACGGCTGGCGTTAAGGCGGACGTGCTGTCTATGGGGATGTCGGACGATATGCCTGCCGCCATTGAGTGCGGTGCGACACATGTCCGTATCGGCAGCGCGATTTTCGGGAAAAGGGGATGATGGAAATTAGGGCAATAAAAACGGCAATGGCTGCGTTGCTTGCATTTACGGTTGCAGGCTGCCGGCTGGCGGGGTGGTATGAGTGTTCGTCCCTGTCCGGCTGGTGTAAGCCGAGAAAACCTGCCGCCATCGATTTTTGGGATATTGGCGGCGAGAGTCCGCCGTCTTTAGAGGACTACGAGATACCGCTTTCAGACGGCAATCGTTCCGTCAGGGCAAACGAATATGAATCCGCACAACAATCTTACTTTTACAGGAAAATAGGGAAGTTTGAAGCCTGCGGGTTGGATTGGCGTACGCGTGACGGCAAACCTTTGATTGAGACGTTCAAACAGGAAGGTTTTGATTGTTTGAAAAAGCAGGGGTTGCGGCGCAACGGCCTGTCCGAGCGCGTCCGATGGTAAAAAATTGGGAATGAATTTAGTAAGGTAATTTTGAATAGGGTAGAAATAATGAATGTTTATTTTCTCGGCGGCGGCAATATGGCGGCTGCCGTTGCGGGCGGATTGGTCAAACAAGGCGGTTACCGCATCCATATTGCCAACCGGGGTGCGGAAAAGCGCGAACGTTTGCAAAAAGAGTTGGGTGTCGAAACTTCTGAAACCCTGCCGGAGCTTCATTCCGACGATGTTTTAATCCTTGCCGTCAAGCCGCAGGATATGGAAGCCGCGTGCAAAAATATCCGCACCAACGGCGCATTGGTGCTTTCTGTCGCAGCTGGATTGTCAGTCGGTACGCTTAGCCGTTACCTCGGGGGAACACGCCGCATTGTCCGGGTTATGCCGAATACGCCCGGGAAAATAGGACTGGGTGTATCCGGTATGTATGCCGAAGCGGAAGTATCGGAAACAGACTGTAAGATTGCCGATCGAATCATGAAATCTGTCGGTTTGACCGTTTGGTTGGAAGATGAAGCGCAAATGCACAGCATCACCGGCATCAGCGGCAGCGGACCGGCTTATGTGTTTTATCTGCTGGATGCTTTGCAGAATGCCGCCATCCGACAAGGGTTTGATATGGCAGAAGCACGTGCACTCAGCCTGGCAACATTTAAAGGAGCGGTTGCTCTTGCCGAACAGACGGGTGAAGATTTCGAGAAGCTTCAAAAAAATGTAACGTCAAAAGGCGGGACAACCCACGAAGCCGTGGAAGCCTTCAGACGGCATCGTGTCGCCGAAGCCATAAGTGAGGGCGTTTGTGCCTGTGTGCGCCGTTCGCAGGAAATGGAACGGCAATATCAATAATGTAAAGAAAATAAAAAACCAATCCAAAACGTGTTATGATGCGCGTTTTCAAAAACGCCTTAGGCAATAAGCCTTATAAAAATCAAAGGAATAAAGCCACTTTGTGGTGCTTTGTTTTTTGCGGTGAACCGAGAGGACATACATTATGGCAAAGCTGACAGAACAAGATATTTTGAATTGGAGCGGGCCGGAAGACGATTATATGAATGACGACCATTTGGCTTTTTTCCGCGAATTGCTGGTAAAAATGCAAGACGAACTCATCGAAAATGCTTCCGCTACGACAGGGCATCTCCAAGAACACGAATCAGCCCCCGATCCTGCCGACCGTGCCACACAGGAAGAAGAGTACGCATTGGAACTCCGTACCCGCGATCGGGAACGAAAACTTCTCAGTAAAATACAGGCGACCATCCGCAATATTGACGGGGGTGATTATGGATTCTGTGCCGATACGGGAGAGCCTATCGGTCTGAAGCGGCTGCTGGCACGCCCGACAGCCACTTTATCTGTTGAGGCACAAGAGCGTCGGGAGAGGATGAAGAAACAGTTTGCCGACTGATAGCGGCAAACAAAATGCCGTCTGAAGCTCCGAGTTTCAGACGGCATATTCACAAAGGCGCACCAGTCAGAGGAGGGGGAGGAAGGGATTATTGGAGACGGCGCAGCATTTGGCGGAAATAAAAAACCTTATCCGACAGAGATATGACAATATTTCCCAAAAAAATCCCGCTGAAAGTATTGACCGTATACGTCTTCAAGCGTATAGTTCGCTTCTTCGCTGCTGACGAAACGGCGGTGATGAAGCAGTTCAAACGCTCTTTAACAAAACAGATTACCGATAAGTGTGAGTGCCTTGAGCCTCACACTGTTTGAAAGACAGACAAGATAATGTTTTGAACATTGTCCTGTTGGTTTCTTTGAAGCAGACCAGAAGTTAAAAAGTTAGAGATTGAACATAAGAGTTTGATCCTGGCTCAGATTGAACGCTGGCGGCATGCTTTACACATGCAAGTCGGACGGCAGCACAGAGAAGCTTGCTTCTTGGGTGGCGAGTGGCGAACGGGTGAGTAACATAT
>ADBE01000100.1 GCA_000176735.1 Neisseria polysaccharea ATCC 43768
TGCCTTGATGTAGTTGAGCGAGACAAACTGCTTCTCGGCATCCAATTCAGTGATTTTGAACAATGCCTGCGATTTGGGCAGCGCGTCAAACGGAATACCGGTCGCGCGCGTTACCAGCGGCAGGCCTTCAATACGGACGAGGTCTTCTTTGAGGATGGTGGCCGTCAGCTCGCTCGTGCCTTGCTGTTGCAGATAGACGAGGCTCCAGTAGGCTTCCATTTGGCGTTGGAAGTCGGCGTAGGCTGTATAGGCGGCATCAAAGTCGCGCAGCGCGGCGAAAAGCTCGGCATCGCTGTTTTGATACAGCGGCTCGGCAGAGTCGTCGATCAGGCTGATCAGCTGCTTTTGATTGATATAGTCGGCGGCGCGGCGCAGCGGCGAGGTAAACCAGCCGTAATGCTGCACGCCCATACCGATGTGCGGCTCGGATTTGGTGCTCATACGCACTTTGCCTGCCGGTTGGACGCGGAAAAGGCCGGGCAGGTCGTTGTCATGGAGCATCTGCGCCCAAGTGCTGTTGGCAAGAATCATCATCTCGCTGACCAGCGTATCAATGGGCGAACCGCGTTCGCGGCGGACGACGGATACGTTGCCTTCTTCATCCAATTCGATGCTGTAATCGTATTGCGGCGCGCGGTCGGGCTCGTATTTGCCGCGCGCTTTTTGCAGGGCGATGGCGAATTGATAGAACCAAATCAGGTCTTGATGGTGGGCGAACATCATTCCGCCTGCTTCGTCCAAGCCGGTTTCGGCGTTGAAATGCGGCTCGATGGTTTGAATGCGCAGGTTTTCGGCGATATTGACGGCTTCGATTTTGCAGGTCGGCGCGCCGACGTTGAACCCGCTGTCCACATCAAAATAAATGCTGACGGCAGGGCGGTACGCGCCTGCATCAAGGCTGAACGCGGCTATCCAGTTTTCGGGCAGCATCGTGATTTTGCCGTTGGGAAAATAAACCGTACTCAACCGCTGCATAATGACTTGTTCCATTTTGTCGCCTGGTTTAACGGCAAGCGACGGCGCGGCGATGTGGATACCGACGCGCTTCGTGCCGTTGCCCAAGTCGGTCAGGCTCAAGGCATCGTCCACTTCGGTGGTCGATTCGTCGTCAATGGAAAAGGCGGTAACATCGGCTTTGGGCAGGTCGGGCATTTCGGGAAGGGGAAGGTCGGGAAAGCCTGTTCCTTTGGGGAAGTATTTGATTTCAAACCCGTCTTGCAGGTATTGGGGAATGGACGTAATGCCGCCCGTTTTTTTCGCCAATTCGTAGGCGGAGGTTTTCAATGCGTCGGCGGCTTTGGTAAAGGCTTTGTAGGTCAATGATTGCTTGTCGGGCGCGTGTAAGATGGTTTTCAAATCCGCCGCGATTTCAGACGGCATCTCGCCGCGTTTCAAGGCTTCCGCCCAAGCGTCGATTTGCGCGTCTTGTTGTTTTTTGCGTTCGATGGCGGCAAGCGCTTGTTTTAAGGTTTCTTCGGGCGCGGCTTTGAACACGCCTTTGGCTTTTTTGTAGAAATACATCGGCGCGGCGTACAGCGCAATCAAGGTTGCCGCCAGCTCGGTTTTGGTCGGCGCGTGTCCGTAATATTCTTCGGCGATGGCTTCGGCGGTAAATTCCTCTTCGCCGCATACTTCCCACAATAAATCGGTGTCAATGTCTGCCGCTTGTGCCTGCGCGTTTTCCAAAAATGCCGCCATATCGCCGTCAAACTCGGTAAAGACATTGTTTGCCTTCACTTTGGTGCGTTTGCCGTGTTGGGTATCGACTTGGTAGGTGGCGTCGTTTTTTTGGACGACGGCGGCGACTTTGAATTGACCGGACTCTTCGTAAAAGATATTCATCGTGTTTCCTTTTCGGTTGAAACCCCAACCTTTAGGGCGGTAGAATCAGAATTTATTTGGGAGGGGCGCAACCCCTGCCAAATCAGGGCAACACATAGGGCGGTGCTTTATGTGTCGTCCTGTGTGTTGAAACATTTTTCGGATTTTTCTGTGGAAACTCAAGCGGGCGATTTTAGCAGATTACCGAAAATGCCGTCTGAAAAAAGGTTTGGGGAGGGTTGGCGCGTCTTTGTGGTGCTTGCGTTGCGTTTTTGACGGGGTACAATCGCCGTTTTTGAACGGAGGACGGAATGGAGAATGTAAACCGTGTGCCGGAGCAGGCGCGTTACGATGCCGAACGCCGGCAGGCAGACGAAGCATTGGCGGGCGTGTTTCCGGCAGTCAGTATCTTCGGCAGCGCGCGCACGCCGCAGAATCATACGGATTATGCGTTCGCCTGTCGTCTGGCGCGGCGGCTGTCGGATTCGGGCATTGCCGTCATTTCGGGCGGCGGACCGGGGATTATGGAGGCGGCAAACAAGGGCGCGTTTGCAGGGAAGTCGGTTTCGGTGGGGCTGAACATTGCCCTGCCGCACGAGCAGAAACCGAATCCGTATCAGGACATCGCCTTGCGGTTTTCCCGTTTTGCCGAACGCAAGGCGGCGTTTTTCAGCTATTCCCAAGCATATGTCGTGATGCCGGGCGGCTTCGGGACGCTGGACGAATTGTTTGAAATCCTAACCTTGGTGCAGACGGGCAAAGTACCGCCGCGTCCGGTCGTTTTGGTTGGGAAGGCATTTTGGTCGGGTTTGGCGGAGTGGATAAGCGCGCAGCTTTTGGCGCGCGGTCTGATTTCCGAAGGGGCAGCCTCTTTGTTTGCCATATCGGACGACGAAGACGAAATCGTTGCGTATCTGTCGGAAAACGGGCTTCAGACGGCATGATGCCCTGCAAAATCATGTATAATTGCAAACAATTTAACATTTCTTGATGTCTTTTCCGAACAGGATGCCGATATGATCAACCCCATCGCCTCGCTTTCCCCTTTAGACGGCCGTTATGCCCAATCCGTTGAAGCATTGCGCCCGATTTTTTCAGAGTACGGCCTGATGAAGGCGCGCGTCAAAGTCGAATTAAACTGGCTCAAAGCCCTGGCCGCCGAGCCGAAGATTGCCGAAGTGCCGCCCTTCGGTGCTGGAACGCTTGCCGAAATCGACAAAGTCATCGAAAACTTTTCATTGGAAGACGCAGCCGCCGTCAAAGCCATCGAAGCCACCACCAATCACGATGTCAAAGCCATCGAATATTGGCTGAAAAAACGTTTTGCCGAAGTGCCGGAAGTCGCCGCCGTGAGCGAGTTCATCCACTTCGCCTGCACCAGCGAAGACATCAACAACCTGTCCCACGCCCTGATGCTGCAGGAAGCGCGCGAAACCGTCATCCTGCCCAAACTTGCCGAAATCATCGGAAAACTTACCGCTATGGCGCACGAGCTTGCCGCCGTCCCGATGATGAGCCGCACCCACGGCCAGCCCGCCACGCCCACCACTTTGGGCAAAGAAACCGCCAACGTCGTTTACCGCCTGCAACGCCAGTTCAAAAGCCTTCAGGCGCAAGAGTTCCTCGGCAAAATCAACGGCGCGGTCGGCAACTACAACGCCCATATGGTCGCTTATCCCGATGTGGATTGGGAAACCCATTGCCGTAACTTCGTCGAAATCGGCCTCGGTCTGACCTTCAACCCCTACACCATCCAAATCGAACCGCACGACTATATGGCGGAGTTTTTCCAAACACTCAGCCGCATCAACACGATTCTCATCGACTTCAACCGTGATGTTTGGGGTTATATTTCTTTGGGTTACTTCAAACAAAAAGTCAAAGCGGGCGAAGTCGGCTCTTCCACGATGCCGCACAAAGTCAACCCCATCGATTTTGAAAACTCCGAAGGCAACCTCGGTATGGCAAACGCCGTATTGGGTTTTTTGGCGGAAAAACTGCCTGTCTCACGCTGGCAGCGCGATTTGACCGACAGCACCGTCCTGCGCAATATGGGCGTGGGCGTGGGCTATGCCGTGTTGGGTTTCGCCGCCCACCTGCGCGGTCTGAACAAGCTCGAACCCAACCCTGCCGCCCTTGCCGCCGATTTGGATGCCACTTGGGAGCTGCTCGCCGAGCCGATTCAAACCGTGATGCGCCGTTACGGTGTCGCCAATCCTTACGAAAAACTCAAAGACCTGACGCGCGGCAAAGGCGGCATCACGCCCGAAGTGCTGAAAGGCTTTATCGAATCGCTGGAAATCCCTACCGAAGCCAAAGCAAAATTGCTTGAGCTGACCCCCGCACTGTATGTGGGCAAGGCTGAAGCGTTGGCGAAACGGATTTGAGCGTTTACTGAAACCGATGCCGTCTGAACGCGCGTTCAGACGGCATTTTTAAGATAACGGGACATACGGGGGCGATATTTATGCAAGCTGTCCGATACAGGCCTGAAATTGACGGATTGCGGGCCGTCGCCGTGCTATCCGTCATTATTTTCCACCTGAATAACCGCTGGCTGCCCGGAGGGTTTTTGGGGGTGGACATTTTCTTTGTCATCTCGGGATTCCTCATTACCGGCATCATTCTTTCTGAAATACAGAACGGTTCTTTTTCTTTCCGGGATTTTTATACCCGCAGGATTAAGCGGATTTACCCTGCCTTTATTGCGGCCGTGTCGCTGGCTTCGGTGATTGCCTCTCAAATCTTCCTTTATGAAGATTTCAACCAAATGCGGAAAACCGTGGAGCTTTCTGCGGTTTTCTTGTCCAATATTTATTTGGGGTTTCAGCAGGGGTATTTCGATTTGAGTGCCGACGAGAACCCCGTACTGCATATCTGGTCTTTGGCGGTAGAGGAACAGTATTACCTCCTGTATCCTCTTTTGCTGATATTTTGCTGCAAAAAAACCAAATCGCTACGGGTGTTGTGCCACATCAGCATCATCCTGTTTTTGATTTTGACTGCCTCATCGTTTTTGCCAAGCGGGTTTTATACCGATATTCTCAACCAACCCAATACTTATTACCTTTCGACACTGAGGTTTCCCGAGCTGTTGGTGGGTTCCCTGCTGGCGGTTTACGGGCAAACGCAAAACGGCAGACGGCAAACAGCAAACGGAAAACGGCAGTTGCTTTCATCACTCTGCTTCGGCGCATTGCTTGCCTGCCTGTTCGTGATTGACAAACACAATCCGTTTATCCCGGGAATGACCCTGCTCCTTCCCTGCCTGCTGACGGCACTGCTTATCCGGAGTATGCAATACGGGACACTTCCGACCCGCATCCTGTCGGCAAGCCCCATCGTATTTGTCGGCAAAATCTCTTATTCCCTATACCTGTACCATTGGATTTTTATTGCCTTCGCCCATTACATTACAGGCGACAAACAGCTCGGACTGCCTGCCGTATCGGCGGTTGCCGCGTTGACGGCCGGATTTTCCCTGTTGAGTTATTATTTGATTGAACAGCCGCTTAGAAAACGGAAGATGACCTTCAAAAAGGCATTTTTCTGCCTCTATCTCGCCCCGTCCCTGATACTTGTCGGTTACAACCTGTACGCAAGGGGGATATTGAAACAGGAACACCTCCGCCCGTTGCCTGGCGCGCCCCTTGCTGCGGAAAATCATTTTCCGGAAACCGTCCTGACCCTCGGCGACTCGCACGCCGGACACTTGCGGGGTTTTCTGGATTATGTCGGCAGCCGGGAAGGGTGGAAAGCTAAAATCCTGTCCCTCGATTCGGAGTGTTTGGTTTGGGTGGATACGAAACTGGAAGACAATCCGTTATGCCGGAAATACCGGGATGAAGTTGAAAAAGCCGAAGCCGTTTTCATTGCCCAATTCTATGATTTGAGGATGGGCGGCCAGCCCGTGCCGAGATTTGAAGCGCAATCCTTCCTAATACCCGGGTTCCAAGCCCGATTCAGGGAAACCGTCAAAAGGATAGCCGCCGTCAAACCCGTCTATGTTTTTGCAAACAACACATCAATCAGCCGTTCGCCCCTGAGGGAGGAAAAATTGAAAAGATTTGCCGCAAACCAATATCTCCGCCCCATTCAGGCTATGGGCGACATCGGCAAGAGCAATCAGGCGGTTTTTGATTTGGTTAAAGATATCCCCAATGTGCATTGGGTGGACGCACAAAAATACCTGCCCAAAAACACGGTCGAAATACACGGACGCTATCTTTACGGCGACCAAGACCACCTGACCTATTTCGGTTCTTATTATATGGGGCGGGAATTCCACAAACACGAACGCCTGCTTAAATCTTCCCACGGCAACGCATTGCAGTAGCCTGCCTTGCCGTCCGATATCGTTTGTGCCGCCGTTTGCCCTTCGGGGCGGCGGCGGTTTTTATTTTCCTTCCCCTGCGGGAGGGAATTTTTAATCAAAACCCCAAATTGCCTTTCCAAACTCTCCACTAGATTGTCATCCAGTTTCAAAGCTTGCGACAGGCGGGTGAGGAAGACGGTTTCTTTCCGCGACAAATCGGCACAGACCAGTCTTGCCGCCAGATAGGCTTCCGCCGCCAACGCCTCATCGTTGCCGACGGCGGCGGCGATGTCCCCGATGCTTGCGGGCAGGCGGTATTCGGCGGCGAGCCATGCGGCAGTTTCGGGGTCTGTGCCGCTTTCCTGTCCGATAGTCCGGCGTTCGGCTTCGTCTATCATGCCGTCTGAAGCGGCGGCGGCTATCATGGTGCGCAATATGGTGCGGCTGTATGTTTCTTCAGTTTCTCCGGCAGGTTGGAAATCGCTTTGTGTTACGGTTGCCCGCCCTTTGTTTTGCTGCCACATCTGATAGCCCCGGTAGGCGAGGTAGCCCAAAGCGGCGGTCGAACCGATTTTGGTAATGGTTTTGCGGTTTTTACCGTTCAGCAGCATGGAGGCGACACCGGCAACCAGCGCGCCTCCGCCGAATGAATTGAGCGGGCTGTCGGAGAATGTGTTGCCTTTTTTTTGAACCGTGCTTAAGACTTGGTTGAGCAGTCGGGTGAAGTTCATGATTTTTCCTTTCTGTTGCGGGAAGGGCGGTATGTTTACCCTATCCTTTTAAACGGCGGCAGGTCGGCCAATAATTGTTGGCCGTACCGCTGCGTTTTGATGCGGTTGTCGAGGATGGTTACGCGGCCGTAGTCTTGTTCGGTGCGGATGAGGCGGCCGACGGCCTGGATGAGTTTGATGCCGGCTTCGGGGACGGTGATTTCGATGAAGGGGTTGCCGCCGCGCTGTTCTATCCAGCGGTTTTGGGTTTTTTCGATGGGGTTGTCGGGCATGGCGAAGGGGAGTTTGGCGATGATGACTTGCACGCAGGCGGTGCCGGGCAGGTCGAGTCCTTCGGCAAAGCTGTCGAGGCCGAAGATGATGCTGGCTTTGCCTTCTTCTATGGCCTGGTGGTGTTTTTGCAGGAGGACGGATTTGGGCAATTCGCCTTGTACGAGCAAGAGCGGCAGGTAGTCTCCGGGCAGGCGCAGGGCGACATCCTGCATTTGTTTGCGCGAGGAAAACAAGACGAGCGTACCGATGGCTTCGGTGGGCGAAATAAGCTTGGGCAGCCATTCGATGATGGCGGCGGTGTGGGCTTCGGGGTCTTTGGGGCTGGCGTATATGGGGGGGATGTAGAGTTCGCCCTGTTTTTCAAAGTCAAAGGGGCTTTTGAGGGCGAGGGTGGTGGTTTCGGGCAGCCATTGCAGCCCGGTTTGGCGCAGCATCAGGTTAAAGTTGCCCAAGGATTGCAGGGTGGCAGAGGTCAATACCGCGCCTGCCGCGCGCCGCCACAGGCTGTTGGCAAGGTGGGACGCGCTGCTGATGGGGCTGGCGTTGAAAATGTAGTCGTTTTTGTCGTCGGCGCGGCGGGTTATCCATTTTGCCAGCGGCTCTTCGCCTTCGAGGGGGACGGTGGAGAGCAAATCCCAAACCGCGCTGATTTGTTCGATACGGGCGATAAAAAGGCCGAATTCGCTGGTCAGGCGGTCGAGGAGCGCGCCGTCCTGTTCTTTTTCGCGGCGTGCAGCAGAAAGCGCATCGTTCAGCCCGATAACGTGTTTGAGCAGGCTGCGCGCAGCAATGGCCGTATTGGAAACGGTGGTTTCTAGGCCTTCGGGGATTTTGCCGTCTTCCCACAGCCAAGTCGGTTCGCTGTTGGTTCGTCTGTCGTTTTCAGATACCCCCAGACTTAAAGACGGCTCTTCCGCCAAATGGAATTGCCATTCATGCAGGCTGTCGAGCAAGGATGCGGCGGCTTCGTCGGCCAGGTTGGCAAGTTCGGCTTTATCGGTAAGCGCGGCAATTTTGCCGGTAAGCTGCGGCAGTTTTTCCAGCGTCCAAACGGCAATATTCCATGAATGTTCGGCGGCAAAACGGCTGAGGGCCTTTTTGGGCAGGTGGTGCGCTTCGTCTATGCAATAGAAACTGTTTTCGGGCTCAGGTAGAATCACGCCGCCGCCCATGCTGATGTCGGCAAGCAGAAGGTCATGGTTGGCAACGACGACATCGACGGTTTCCAAGACATCGCGTGCCAGGTAAAATGGGCATTCCGGACGGTTGGGACAGGCGGCTTTCAGGCAGCCGTGGCGGTCGTTGGTCACTTTGAGCCAAATCGCGTCATCGATTTTTTCCGGCCAAGTGTCGCGATCGCCGTTGAACCGTCGGGCGGAAAATTCGTCGGCGATGTCGCGCAGCAGCTTCAATTCTTCGGGCTTGGGTTTGCTGTCCCACAAGACGGCGGGGGCTTCAAAGCCGAGCAGGTTTTGCTGGGCATTGCTTTGCGTCAGTTGATAGAGTTTGTAAGGGCAGAGATAGCGGCCGCGCCCTTTGGCAAGTGCGAAGCTCAGTTCCAAACCGCTTTTTTCGACCAGAAACGGCAGGTCGCGGTCTACCAACTGCTCCTGCAAGGCAACCGTCGCGCTGCTCACAATCAGCCGCTTGCCGCGCGTTTGCGCCATAATGCCGCCCGCCAGCAGGTAGGCAAGCGATTTGCCCACGCCGGTCGGGCCTTCGATCACGGCAATGCTCTCGCCCTCGCGTTTGGGCGGTTCGCCGCCTTCTTCGCGTGTCAACGTCCGCGAAAAAGCGTTGGCAACCGCCGCAATCATTTCCCGCTGCGAAGCGCGCGGACGGAAACCGGGCAGGTTTTTGCCGATGTTTTGGTAATGGTCGCGGATGGCGTTTTTTTCTAAGTCGGTGAGCATAGCGTTTTGTACGGCGGTAGAAGTGGGCTTATAGTGGATTAAATTTAAATCAGGACAAGGCGACGAAGCCGCAGACAGTACAAATAGTACGGTAAGGCGAGGCAACGCCGTACTGGTTTAAATTTAATCCACTATATTTTAACATTGCACGGAAGCGGTACAAGAATGGGGGTGAGGTGAATCGTGCGGACGTGGTTGGTTTTTTGGTTGCGGCGTTTGAAATACCCGTTGTTGCTTTGGATTGCGGATATGCTGCTGTACCGGTTGTTGGGCGGCGCGGAAATCGAATGCGGCCGTTGCCCTGTACCGCCGATGACGGATTGGCAGCATTTTTTGCTGGCGATGGGAACGGTGTCGGCTTGGGTGGTGGTGATTTGGGCATATCTGATTATTGAAAGTGAAAAAAACGGAAGATATTGAGTCATTCGGACACAATGCCGTCTGAAACGGAAGTTCAGACGGCATTTGTTTTAGGTTGCCGTACCGCTTAGGGAATACCGGCGACAGGATAGGCGGGATAGCCGTGGGTGTCGATGCTGCCGGCGGCGCGCCACGGGGTATGGATGACTGCCGCCGGCAGGTGGGCAAGCTCGGGGATATGCCGTCTGACAAAGGTGCCGTCGGGGTCGGTCTTGTGTGCGGCGGCGGCAATGTCGGGGTAGGTGTGCCGTGAGGCGGCAAGCCGCCAGTTGCCTTGGTTGATTGCTGCATCGAAATCGGTCAGCTGTCGGGCAAACCATATCTCGCCTTCGCGGCGGGGGAGGTTTAAAACGTGGCAGAAAAAGTCCGCGCTCAAGCGTCTCAGGGCGGGGTGGAGGCTGCCGGTTTTGTGCAAACAGCGCATCGCGGCATCGATAATCGGAATGCCGGTCTGGCCCTGCTGCCAAAGCGTCAGGCGCAGGGTGTGTTCCGGATTGCCGTCTGAAGGGCCGTCATCCGCGTGCTGCAAGGCAAGTTGAAGGAAAAAATCGCGGCGGATGATGTTGTCCGCCCACGCATTCAGACGGCGTTCGAGGCTTTCCCGCGCGAGCAGGCGCGGCGAGATGCAGCCGGCACTCAAATACGCGCCCATCAGCGAAGTGTTTTTGCGTGAGGGGAAATCCTTTAAAACGGAGTAGGAATCCGCCTGTTCGAGAAACCGCCGCCACTGCCGCCAAGCCGCCGTTTCACCGCCGTTTTGCGGCAGGAAGATGCTGTCTGAAAGGGCGGCAGGCTGCGGGGCGGGCAGGTTTTCGGGGAAGGGTTGGCGGTATGTCGAGAATATGTCCGAACCGGCGGGGGGCTGCTTGGAAAAGCAGTCGAGCCATGCTTTGCGGTAGCGGTTGAAATCGGTGTGTGCCGTGCCGTTGTCTGGTGGCAGGTCGGTTTGGTCGAAAACGGAACGGTCGTTGACGAAGGTTAGCCTGATACCGTGTTTGTCCAGCTCATGCCAAAGGGCGTTGTCGGTGAGTTTGTCGGCAAAAGTATGGGATTCGTCGGCGATGACGGCGCGGATATTGAGGCGGACGGCGAGCCGGACGAGCCCGGCAGGCGATACCTCCGTGTAGAGCGGGATGCCGCGCCCTGCAAGCCCTTGGGCGAGTTCGGCGGCGGATTGGCGGTAGAACGCGGCGCGGCGAGGGTTGTCTGTTTCGGCATCGTCAATCCAAATACCGATAATGGGCAAACCTTCGGCAACGGCGGCGCATAAGGCGGCGTTGTCGCGGATACGGAGGTTTTGTCGGAACCAGACGAGCGTATACATAGCGTGTGCAACAGTGGCGGCGTGTTCAGACGGCATTTCGGCAGTCTTTTCTGTTTTCAATTTTTTCGTTCAGAAAATCGATGAAGCTGCGGACTTTCGCGCTTAAGAATGCCCTGTCCGCATAAACGGCATTCAGGCGGTCGGTCGGGACGGTATATTCGGGCAGTAGCCTCACCAGCGTGCCGCAGCGCAAATCGTGTTCCGCCGCCCAAAACGGCTGATAACCGATGCACGCGCCCGCCTTAATCATTTCGCGCATCATCAGCGTATTGTCGGTACGGATGACGGGGGTCAGCTCAAGCCGGTATTTTTTGCCGTCCGATTTGCGGGTGATGTCGAGTTTCTGCTGGTTGGTGTAGGTCGGCAGGACGGCGGGCAGTCTCGTTACTTCTTCCGGCGTTTTCGGTACGCCGTTGCGTATCAGGAAATCGGGCGAGGCAAGTAGGGCAAATTCGATTTCCGCCAGCGGGCGCGCAATCAGCGACGGGGACAGGGTTTGGGAAACGCGCAACGCCAAATCCACGCCTTCAGCAATCAAATCGACGTGGCGGTTGTCCAAAATCAGTTCTAATGTTACTTCGGGATAACGTTCGCGGTATTCCGCCAGCCAGTTGCATATCAGGCTGCCGGCAAACCACAGCGGCATCGTTACGCGCAGCAGCCCCTGCGGTTTTTCCGTCCCTCCGGCGGCTTTTTGCGCGGCATCGTCGAGCGTGTCTAGCGCGTAACTGCATTGCCGGTAGTATTCTTCTCCGGCTTCGGTCAGGCTGAGGTTGCGGCTGTTGCGGTGCAGGAGTTTGGCTTGGACGGTGTTTTCCAAGTGGCTGACGTGTTTGCTTGCCATTGCGGTGGAGATGCCGAGCGCGTCGGCGGCGCGGGTGAAGCCGCCGCTTTGGACGACTTGGCGGAAAACTTTGAGGCTGAACAGGGTGTCCATATTTTCTTGTGTGGAAAAGTTGTATCAATAAAAGCAGTATATATTTGAAAAGGGGAAACATCTATACTCTGCCGCCTGAAATGAAGACAAATATCGAAGGAGCTTTTATGTCTAATTGCTGCAACCGTATCCAACCTGTTCTGCTTTCTGTTTTGCGTATCGTAACCGCCTACCTGTTTTTGTTGCACGGTACGTCGAAATTCTTCGCCTTCCCCATTGAAATGGGCAGCGGTTCGCCCGAAGGGTTGATGCTGCTTGCCGGTATTTTAGAAATTGTCGGCGGCATTTTGCTGGTGTTGGGCTTGTTTACGCGCCCTGCCGCGTTTGTTTTGTCCGGCCAGATGGCGGTTGCCTATTTTATGGCGCACGCTTCCGGAAATGCTTTGTTCCCGATTGCCAACGGCGGCGAGTCCGCAGTGCTGTTCTGCTTCGTATTCCTCTATATCGCGGCGGCGGGCGGCGGAGCATGGTCGCTGGACAGGCTGTTTTTTAAGCGTAAAGCCTGAACCGGACTGTCTAAAGTGTATTTTGTTGAATGTTTTTGAGGAAAAGAAATGAGCCGTCAATCTCTGCAACAGGCTGCGGAAAGCCGCCGTTCCGTTTATTCGTTAAATAAAAACCTGCCCGTCGGCAAAGATGAAATCGTCCAAATCGTCGAACACGCCGTTTTGCACACACCTTCTTCGTTCAATTCCCAATCTGCCCGTGTGGTCGTGCTGTTTGGCGAAGAGCACGACAAAGTGTGGCAAATTGTCGAAGACGCGCTGCGTGCCGTCGTGCCTGCCGACAGTTTTGAACCGACCGCGCAAAAATTGAAGCTGTTTAAGGCGGGTGCGGCAACTATTTTGTTTTATGAAGATCAAAATGTTGTCAAAGGTTTGCAGGAGCAGTTCCCTGCTTATGCCGCTAACTTTCCCGTTTGGGCGGACCAGGCGAACGCTATGGTACAGTATGCCGTCTGGACGACACTTGCCGTGGTCGGCGTAGGTGCAAACCTGCAACATTACAATCCCTTGCCCGATGCGGCGATTGCCAAAGCGTGGAATATCCCCGAAAACTGGTTGTTGCGCGCACAAATGGTTATCGGCGGTATTGAAGGGGCAGCAGGTGAAAAGACCTTTGAACCCGTTGCAGAACGTTTGAAAGTGTTCGGCGCATAATTTAGCGGTCAAAAAAATGCCGTCTGAAAAGGATTCAGACGGCATTTTTTAGTATCAGGCAACGAGTTTTTCGCATTCTTTGATACAGTCAAGGCAGGACTCGTAACATGCTTTGCATTCCGCATGGTGGGCAGCATGTTCTTTACAGGCTTTGGAACATTGTTTGCATGCGTCGAGGCACACTTTTGCTGCGTCGCGTGTCAGAGGGGCATTTTGTGCAGCAAGGTCGTGCAAAGCACCGCATAGGGCAAGCATTTGGCGCACGGCAACCGCGCAATCGGCCATAGACGTATCGCCCTGAGTAAGCAGGGACAGGCAGTGTGTCAGGCAAACTTGTCCGGCATCTATGCAGTGTGCTGCAGTCTGGCGGACGGCAGTGTAGGCGGATGCGGCGGCAGGCTGCATATCGTGATGATGATGGTGGTCGGCATGGCTGTGCGCACGCGCGAAAGAGGCGGCGGAAGCCAGAGAGACGGCAGCGGCACTGCCCAAAAATTGACGACGGTTCATAATGTTTCCTTTATGGTTTAAGAAAGTAGGGCAGGCACAAGGCACTCCCCCGCATACTGCCCCGACCGTGGGGCTTTTTTGAACAACCGACTGATTTTGCCGGTGCGGGATTGTCGCACGGGCAGGCAGTTCGGCTATTCGGAAATTTAAGAAAAGGCGCGCCGCCCTGTTTTAAAATGATGCAAGATGGCGCGCGGATATGGTAGCAGACAAAATGCCGTCTGAAAATCGGTTCAGACGGCATCCGTTTTCAAACCTTACAAACCCGGGAACATCCCTTTCATCCCCCTCATTCCTTTCGCCATACGCATCAGGTTGCCCAAGCCTTTCCCGCTGAACATCTTCATCATCTGCTGCATTTGTTCAAACTGTTTGAGCAATTTGTTCACTTCCTGCACGGTCGTGCCCGCACCCATTGCAATACGGCGTTTGCGGCTGGCTTTGAGCAGGGCGGGGTTGGCGCGTTCTTTTGGAGTCATCGAGTTGATGATGGCTTCTACTTTGCCCATCGCTTTTTCAGCCGTACCTTCGGGGATTTGTTTCGATATTTGACCCAGTTCGCCCGGCATTTTCGACATCAGGTTTTCCAAGCCGCCCATGTTGCGCATCTGTTGGATTTGTTCTTTAAAGTCGTTGAGGTCGAAGCCTTTGCCTTTTTGCAGCTTTTTCGCCATTTTGGCGGCGGCTTCTTCATCAATGCCTTTTTGAACGTCTTCAATCAGGGTCAATACGTCGCCCATGCCGAGGATACGGCTGGCAAGACGGTCGGGGTGGAAAGGTTCGAGGCCGTTGATTTTCTCGCCGACGCCGATAAATTTAATCGGCTTGCCGGTTACGTGGCGTACGGACAAAGCTGCGCCGCCGCGCGAATCGCCGTCCATCTTGGTCAATACGACACCGGTCAGCGGTAGGGCTTCATTAAATGCCTGAGCAGTGTTCACAGCATCCTGACCCAGCATCGCATCGATGACGAACAAAGTTTCCACCGGGTTGACCGCCGCGTGAAGGTCTTTGATTTCGTTCATCATCTCCTCATCGATTGCCAAACGGCCGGCGGTATCGACTATTAAGACATCGTAAAAATGTTTTTTGGCGTAATCGACGGCGGCAGTTGCAATCTCAACTGGTTTTTGGTTGGTATCGGACGGGAAAAAGTCCACGCCGACCTGTTCGGCCAACAGACGCAGCTGTTCAATCGCGGCAGGGCGGTAAACGTCGGCGGATACCACCAAAACTTTTTTCTTCTGATCGTTTTTCAGCAGGCGGGCGAGTTTGCCGACAGTCGTCGTCTTGCCTGCGCCCTGCAAACCGGCCATCAAAACGACGGCGGGCGGCGCAACCGATAAATCCAGCGTTTTGTTTTCCTTGCCCATCAGTTCGACTAAGGCTTGGTTGACCACGCCGATAAATGCCTGATCCGGCGTCAGGCTGCCCGCCACTTCCTGACCGAGGGCCTTTTCTTTGACGTTGTTGACGAACTCTTTGACGACAGGCAGGGCGACATCCGCCTCAAGCAGGGCGAGTCGGACTTCGCGCAAGGCTTCTTTAATGTTGTCTTCGGTCAGTTTGGCTTGCCCGCGGATGTTTTTGAGGACATTGCTGAAGCGGCTGGTTAAATTGTCTAACATACTGGTCCTTGGTCTGAATAAGAATAGCTTGCCCCATCAGGGGCATTCTTTGTTAAAATAAAATCAAAATAATTTGATGCGGCTTGTGTGCCGGGCAGCATATCGGCAAATCCGTCAAGGCTTGCCCGAAACGGGGATTTTACAATTCCAACGTTAAAAGTTCCAATATTTCATAAGCGGCCGCATACGGCGCAACAGTATAGATAGAGAAAGTCCACCATGCCGACAGTTTTCATCTTTTTGATGGCGGTTTACGCAGGATTGGGTGCATTTGCATGGCACTGCCAACAGCAGGGGCGCGGCCGGGATTACCCGTGGAAGACGGAATTGCCGGTTTTGGGCGCGGCATTGACCGTCCACGGCGCGGCACTGCTTATGCCGGTCATTCAAGACAAAACCATCATTATGGGCTTCGGGTATTCCGGCAGCCTGATTGTTTGGATGATGCTGTTTATTTATTTTGCCGGCAGCTTCTTTTATCCGCTGCGCGGAGTGCAGTTGCTGCTGTATCCTTGCGCCGCACTGATGCTGCTGTCAGGTTTGGTTTTTCCTGGAAAATTCTCGGGATATGAAATTACCGACCTTCCCTTTATGCTGCATATCGGAACTTCGCTGCTCGCATACGGGCTGTTCGGCATCGCAACATTATTGTCCGTTTTGACCCTGCTGCTGAATCGGAGCCTGCACCGCAGAAACTTCTCCAAGCTCGCAGGATTTCTGCCGTCGCTGCTCAGTTTGGAAAAACTCATGTTCCAGGTCATGTGGGCAGGTTTCATCCTGCTGACCTATTCCGTCGTCAGCGGCACATTCTTCGCCGAAGCTGTATTCGGCAAACCCATGACCTTTACCCATAAAACAGTATTCGGCATATTGTCATGGCTGATTTACGGCGGACTGTTGCTCAAGCACAGCATGACCGCATGGCGCGGCAAAAAAGCCGCCGTATGGACCATCATTGGATTTGTCAGCCTTATGATTGCCTATATGGGCAGCAAGTTCGTATTGGAAATCATTCTGAAAAGATAAGAAGAGCCAACAGATGCCGTCTGAAGCCTCCGGTTTCAGACGGCATATTCACAAAGGCGCACCAGTCAGAGGAGGGGGAGGAAGGGATTATTGGAGACGGCGCAGCATTTGGCGGAAATAAAAAACCTTATCCGACAGAGATATGACAATATTTCCCAAAAAAATCCCGCTGAAAGTATTGACCGTATACGTCTTCAAGCGTATAGTTCGCTTCTTCGCTGCTGACGAAACGGCGGTGATGAAGCAGTTCAAACGCTCTTTAACAAAACAGATTACCGATAAGTGTGAGTGCCTTGAGCCTCACACTGTTTGAAAGACAGACAAGATAATGTTTTGAACATTGTCCTGTTGGTTTCTTTGAAGCAGACCAGAAGTTAAAAAGTTAGAGATTGAACATAAGAGTTTGATCCTGGCTCAGATTGAACGCTGGCGGCATGCTTTACACATGCAGTCGGACG
>ADBE01000099.1 GCA_000176735.1 Neisseria polysaccharea ATCC 43768
AAAAGTCCTTTACAACCCGAAGGCCTTCTTCAGACACGCGGCATGGCTGGATCAGGCTTGCGCCCATTGTCCAAAATTCCCCACTGCTGCCTCCCGTAGGAGTCTGGGCCGTGTCTCAGTCCCAGTGTGGCGGATCATCCTCTCAGACCCGCTACTGATCGTCGCCTTGGTAGGCCTTTACCCCACCAACTAGCTAATCAGATATCGGCCGCTCGAATAGCGCAAGGTCCGAAGGTCCCCTGCTTTCCCTCTCAAGACGTATGCGGTATTAGCTGATCTTTCGATCAGTTATCCCCCACTACTCGGTACGTTCCGATATGTTACTCACCCGTTCGCCACTCGCCACCCAAGAAGCAAGCTTCTCTGTGCTGCCGTCCGACTTGCATGTGTAAAGCATGCCGCCAGCGTTCAATCTGAGCCAGGATCAAACTCTTATGTTCAATCTCTAACTTTTTAACTTCTGGTCTGCTTCAAAGAAACCGACAGGACAATGTTCAAAACATTATCTTGTCTGTCTTTCAAACAGTGTGAGGCCCAAGGCACTCACACTTATCGGTAATCTGTTTGTTAAAGAGCGTTTGAACTGCTTTATCACCGCCGCTTCGTCAGTGGCGAAGAACCGAACTATACGCTTGAAGAGATTTGCGGTCAACCGTTTTCTTGAAAAATTTTTATAAAAATATTTATCATATTGTTTATAAATTAATTTATATTTATTAACCTGCTTTTGCCATATAAAATTCTTCCAGCGCATGAGAGATATTTTCAGCCTGCCATGCATTTTTCAAAGGTGCAGTAATTTCGATTTCTTGTTGTTGATAGGTAAATTGTATTTTCCATGCATACAGGAACGTAGTTTCGGATTCTGTCCCTCCATATAAGCGGTCCCCCAAAATAGGACTGCCCAGACTTTTCATTGCCACTCTCAGCTGATGTGTCTTACCCGTATGAGGCTCAAGAATGAACAGCCGCATTTTTTCACTGATACGTATACTGAAAAACGGGTAACGGCAATATTTTCCATATTGCGCGTCAGCTTCCACATCCCGCGCCTGGATTTTTCCATACCGCCTTTTATCCATCCTTGTTTTTTGGACGGTTTGCGGTCGGACAAAGCCAAATAGGTTTTCTTCATTTTCCTTTCGGCAAATTGTGCGGCAAGAACAGCGGCACTTTGGGGATTAAGGGCAAACAGCAATATGCCTCCGGTCTGTTTGTCCAACCTGTGCAGCAACCATACCTTTTCTACACCCAACTGTGCCGCAAGTGTTGCCGTCAGGCTGACTTCGCCGTCGGAACGGTGGACGGATATGCCTTGAGGTTTATTGATGGCGACAAAATCTTGGTGTCTGAATAAGATTTCCCACATATTTGAACCTGAATATATTTGACAGAAGCTTTCTGTCAGGCATTGTTGTGATGTTCTGCAATCATTTTTTGGTACACGGCCGGCGGCACATATCTTTTGACGGTTTCCATCCAGCCTTCCGGCCCGACCAAGCCTTTAACCATAGTGGACGACACTTCGGCGATTTCGCGCGGCGGCATAAGGAATACGGTGGATATTTCGGGGGCGAGGTCGCTGTTGATATGGCGCATGGAACGTTCGTATTCATAATCGGAGGCGGAACGGATGCCGCGTACGATGAATCCTGCATCTACCTCACGGGCGTAATGCACCAAAAACCGGTTTTCAAACACTTCAATTTTGACGTTTGGGAAGTTGTCGGTAATGGCGCACAACATATCCTGCCTTTCAGCGACGGTATAGGTGCTGCGTTTGTCGGGATTGATGCCGATGGCGACGATGAGTTCGTCAAACATAGATTGCGCCTGCCGTATCATCCACAGATGCCCCAATGTGGGCGGATCGAAACTGCCGGCATAAACGGCTCGGCGCGGTGTATTCGGTAACATTTGATTCCTTCCGACAGCATGGTCGACCGTATGTTGATGAATGTGTATCCGTATTGTATGCCCAAAACAAAATGCCGTCTGAAATAAGTGCTTTCAGACGGCATGGTTTGCATGGTGTTTCGCCTACATCAGTCATCGCCGTTTAAGGACAGCAGGATGTTGAGCAGGCTGCTGAAGATGTTGTAAAGCGAGATAAACAGTGTCAGTGCCGCGCTGATGTGGCTGTCTTCTCCGCCGTCGATGACGGTGCGCACCTGCCACATAATCATTAAGGAACTGAACAAGACAAAACCGGCGGAAATGGTCAGGGCAAGTGCGGGAATACCCAAAAACAGGTTGGCAATCACGGCGACCATCAGAATGACCGCGCCTACGGTCAGGAAGCGTCCGAGCGCGTTCATATCGAGCCGGGTTCGGCGTGCCAATGCGGACATCGTTAAAAAGACGGCGGCGGTCATCGCGGCGGCAATACCGACGATTTTCGCACCGTCGGCAATATGGAGCGCGTATTGCAGCACGGGGCCGATCAATACGCCCATACCGAATGTGAATACCATCAGCAGGGCAACGCCGGTATTGCTGTAACGGTTTTTCTCGATGAAGTGGATCATACCGTAGAAAAACGCCAACACGACGGCAAACCCTATCCAGCGCGAACCGAAGGCGGCGTAAAAATTGAAACCGGCATTGGCGGCAAGCACTGCGCCTGCGGCAGCCGGAATGAAAGAAAATCCGAGCAGGCGGTAGGTTTTCTGCAGGACGGTGTTTTTAGAAACCGTATGCGCGGTGTAGTCGTAAACGTCGTGTTGCATATCATCTGCTCCTGAAAGCGCGGTTGGAAATAACGGGGGATTTTAACATTGCCCAATGTCAAAATTTGTCCGGTTGCGTGAAGATAAAGTTGTCCGGCGTATTTTAAAGGCCGTCTGAAGCAGGTTCGGACAGCCTGTGTTCAAAACGGAAAACCGTTTATTGCGGAACATACCCCTGAACGGCATCCGCGCCGTCGCCGAAGAAATACTGCTCCATCTGCTGAGCCAAGTATTCGCGCGCGCGCGGATCGGCAAGGCTTAAGCGGTTTTCGTTAATCAGCATGGTTTGGTGGCGCGTCCACGCCATCCATGCTTCTTGCGATACGTTTTCAAAAATGCGCTTGCCCAATTCGTTGGGAAGCGGTGGAAATTTCATGCCTTCGGCTTCTTTGTTGAGCTTGACGCAGAATACCATGCGTGCCATAGCGGATTCCTTTGCTGTGTTCAGAAATAACGGGGTGATTTTAACCGATTAGGGGTACAGACAAAAGCCTTCTTATTCCCGATGATAAGGATGGTTGTGCAGGATGGAAACGGCCCGGTAGAGCTGCTCGGTCAGAAGGACACGCACCATGCCGTGCGGCAGGGTGAGGCTGGACAGGCGCATCATCATGCGGGCTTGTTGTTTGAGGCGGTCGGTCATGCCGTCCGCGCCGCCGATGACGAAGCAGACGTGTTCGCCGTTTTGCTGCCAGCTTTTGAGGTGTTCCGCCAGCTCGACGGAGGTCGGTGCTTTGCCGCGTTCGTCAAGAACGACGAGGAACGCACCTTGCGGAACAGCTTCAAGGATGCGTTTTTCTTCCACCGCCATACCTTGTGCGGCATTCACGCCCGCGCCGCGTTTTTCGGGTTTGATTTCTTTGAGTGCGTAGGCGACGTCGCGTCCGAAGCGTTTGGCGTATTCGGCGACGGCCTCATCAACCCAGCGCGGCATTTTGGTGCCGACTGCCAAGACGGTAATGTTCAATGCTTTCTCCCTTACAGGAAAATGCCGTCTGAACATTCAGACGGCATCGGGAATCAGTCTGCAGCGTGCCACGGCTTCTGCATTCCGGCGTGGAAACTCGGTTTCTCGCCACCCCAGAGGGTGTCGATGTCGTAGAAGTCGCGCACGGCAGGGAGCATGACGTGGACGACGAGGTCTCCTGCATCAACCAACGTCCATTCGCCGCTGTCTCCTTCGGTACTGAGGATTTCAAAACCGGCTTCTTTCAAATCGACGGCAACGTTGTTGGCCAGTGCTTTGACTTGGCGCGTACTGTCGCCGCTGGCGATAATCATTCTGGCAAACAGCGAAGTTTTGTCTTGCGTTTCGAGAACGGAAATATCTTTGGCTTTGATGTCTTCGAGGGCGTTGACGGCGACCTCGACCATTTTTTGCAGGTCTTGCAGTTCTTGCTCGTTCATTATGTTCCTAACGGGATGTTTTCAGACGGCATTATAGCCGTTCCTTACTGATTTGACTTTTCGGGTTGATGTTTTTCCTCAAAAATTACTCAATTAAGTACTAATCCCGCAGGATTATTAGTATTTTTTTATATCTATCTTTTAGATATTCACTTTTTGTTTCACTATATTTCAAACTGAAGTATTGAATCAATTCTGACTTATACATCATAGGTACAAAGTAAATGTATTCTTCGACCAAGTTAGTAAAGTATTCCGCAGAAGTCTTTTTAGGAGAGAGTTTAGGTATACTCATAAAATAGGCCCATTTATTCGGGAATTCCTCAAACATTTTCATCTTAGGGAGATGAAATGCTACAAAAAGAGCTACTCCCTTTCTTTGAATATTCGCTAACATAAGGCGATATATTTCCTCACTCTCAGGAAGCTTATACCTCCACATCATCATGCCAAGAGCAGATACTATACAGCGATTGATTTTACTGTTTTCCGCATACTTATTTGCTATTTGCACCAAAACACCCGCAAATTGAACATCTCTAAAAAGCTCCGTATAATAAGAAGACATTTCTTGCCTAGGCTGTTTCTCAAAATCAACAAGAAGCTTTTCGATCTCTTCGCTTGTTTGAGTTTCCCAATTCTCAATATGATGCTTCAGTTCGATTATTTTATTAACTCGAAGTTTAGTTTTGCTGTTCATAATTTCTAGTGAGTATTATTTATCATAATTTTTCGTACAGCCGGTGTTCTCGGATATAACGGGCGGCGGCAGGTGGGATGCCGTCTGAAACACCGGCGCGGCGGATTTCCGTTGACGACACATTATGCATCGGGGCGGACAAGATGCGGACGCTGCCGTCCTGAAGGGACTTGCCCAGCCATGCGTGCAGTTCGCGCGGGGTTTGGTGCAGGCTGTCGCCCTGCCGCATGGCGACGGCAATATTGGTTTCGCGCACGAGCATCTGCCATTTTTTCCAAGTATGCAGCTTCATCAGGCTGTCGCTGCCCATCAGCCACCAAAGTTGCGCGGCGGGGAACTGCTGGCGGAAAATTTGGACGGTGTCGAAGGTGTAGGTTGCACCTTCTCGGACGATGTCGCAGTCGCTGACGGCAAAACGCGCATCTTCCGCCGTCGCCAGTTCGACCATGGCAAGGCGGTCGGCGGCGGAAGCGGAGGCGGCGTCTTTGTGATACGGGCCGCCTGCCGGCAGGAAAACAACCGTGTCCAACCCGATTTCATCGGCAAAGGCGCGGGCAATATGAAGATGCCCGTTGTGTATCGGGTCGAAAGTGCCGCCGAACAGTCCGATTTTCTTCATGATGTTTCCATTCCTTCCGATAAGTCCATGCCGTCTGAAACACTGCCGTCCACAATCAGGGTCAGTTTGCCGGTAACGGGATGGATGACCAATCCGTGAACGGCAATATGGCGCGGCATCAACGGATGGCGGCGGATGAGTTCGACCGTATGGCGCACGCTGTCTTCGACGTTGTCGAAACCGGTCAGCCAGCCGTCGAGGTCGACACCTGCATAACGCAAGGTTTCGATACGGTCGTCGGGAATATTGCTTTCATGCACCTTACTGAGAAAGCCGGCCGCATTCAATCCCTGCATACCGCAATCGTGATGGGAGATGACCATGATTTCTTTGACTTTCAGTTCAAACACGGCAACCAGCAGGCTCCTCATGACCGAACCCCACGGATGCGCAACCAGCGCACCTGCATTTTTAATCAGTTTGGCATCGCCGTTCCTCAACCCCAAAGCATTGGGCAGCAGCTCGATAATCCGCGCATCCATGCAGGACAAAATCGCCAACTCCCTGCCCGGGTATTTGTCGGTAAAATATTTCTCATATTCGCCCGACTCGACAAACTTCTGATTATAGGAAAGGATTTCGCTCAACTCGCTCATTTTGCCGTCCTCTGAAAAAGGGTTCACATTATAACGTTTCCGTCTGTTTTCCGCCTTCGCCGTTGTCCAACAGCAGGAAAATGCACACCGCAAATGCCGACAACAGCAATGTCAACACCATTGCCCGCGCATAATTGTCCTCACCCGCACGCCCCAAATAGGCATAAATCAAAGTCGTCAACGTCTGCCATTCCGGACGCGACAGGAACAATGTCGCCGCAAATTCGCCCACGCAGGTTGCCGCCGCCAAAGTCAGGCCGCGCCGCAACGCCGGTTTCAAGAGGGGGAGCGTAATACGGTATGCCGTCTGAAAGCCGTTTGCGCCCAAACCTGCCGCCGCCCTGCCGTAATCCGGCGGCAGTGCATCCCAGGCCGATAAAACATCTTTTGCCACAAACGGATAAGCCAGCAGCGCATACATCGCCAGCAGCAACGGCAACGAAGCCGTCCACCCCGGATAAAGCAGCAGCACACCCGCCGAAACACAAACCGGCGACACCATAAACGGCAAAAACATCAGCCCGCGCATCCACGCCGACCGCCGCGCCGCCGCCGCATACATGACACCCAATACCGCCGCCGCAAACACCGCCGCCGCCGAGAAGCGCAAAGTATTCCATACCGCCTGCCAAGTTTCGCGTTCCGCCAACACCTGCCAAGATTCTCCCGCAGAACAGGCCTTTACCACGACCGCCGCCAGCGGGAACAGGCAGCATATACCCAACACCGCCGCCGCAAACGCCAGCAGCACATATTCCCCGACCGACTGCGGTTCAGACGGCATCACAGGGGAAACCGCCTTATCCGAACCCGCGCGTCTGCCGAACCACGCATACAGCAATCCCGCCGCCGCCGTTACCCCCAACACCAGCCACACCAGCACCGAAGCAACCGCCATATCGAGTTCGAACATGACCAACTGGTAAATTTCCACTTCGACCGTGGCATAACGGCTGCCGCCCAGCAGCAATGCCAGCCCGAACCCGGAAAAACAATACAAAAAGACAAGGCACACGCCGCCGGCAAGCCACGGGCGCAAAACGGGCATTTCAATGTCCCAAAACCGCCGCCACGCCCCCGCGCCCAATGTCCGTGCCGTCTGAAGCCGTGCCGCAGGCACTTGAACAAACCCCTGATATGCCGCCCTGACCAACACAGGAAGGTTAAAAAACACATTGCCGTACAACAACAGATACGGCGTATCCTGCCAGCCGCGCCACAACAGGCCGTCCGCCCCGAACAGAGCCAGCACGCCCACGCCCGCCACCAACGTGGGCATCACGAAAGGCAGCATCAGCAGGCGCAGCACAAAAGTCCGCCCCGGGAACGCCAGCCGCGCCAGCACCCACGCAACAGGCATGCCCAAGGGAAGCACCAAGATACAGGTTGCCGCCGCCTGAAATACCGTCCACGCCAAACGTTTGAGCATATAAGCATCCGACAGCACCGCTCCCCACGCCAAACCGTCATATGCCGCCATCGCCCACAAAGGCGCAAGCACCATCGCGGTCAAAAAACACAGGGGCGGCAGCGCAACCAATCCGACAACCGCCCAACGCCGCATATCCATCCGTTTTCCCATTTCAAAACATAATGGCTGGATTGTACCCAAAGCCAATCAAAAATGACTGCACAATTTTATCCGTCCGCAGTCAAACCTCTACCAACCGCCGGAATTCAGAGGCAAACACCGGCGCGGGTGCGTAACAAAGCAACCGAAACCGGTACACCGAACCGGAAAACATCCGGAAAACATATTCAAACCCGAAACAAAATGCCGTCTGAAACCCTTTCAGACGGCATCGGATTCCTACCCGGCAGACGGTATCAACCCAAACTCAACAGCAGGTTGCGGAACGCGTTCGGGTCTTTGATAAACGTCATCTCGCCCTCCTGCGGAAAATGAAAATCCAACAGGCGCGACACCCAAAAACGGATGCAACCGGCACGTTGGGCGGTCGGGAAATACGCCTTTTCTTCGGCACTCAAGGGGCGCACGCCCTCATAACCGCCGATAAACGCCTTTTTCAACGCCTCATCCAACTTATTGTCCGCCGTCCTTGCCCAATCGTTGACCGCAATCGCCAAGTCATACATAAAATTGCCCCGGCAGGCATAATAGAAATCGATGAAGCCCGATACCTGACCGCCGTCAAGCAACACATTGTCTTTAAACAGGTCGGCATGGATGATGCCCGAAGGCAGATGATTGCCGAGATTGTCCTTCAGCGCATCGATTTCGGAGCACAGCAGTGCGGCATCGTCTTGCGACAGGACGGGCAGTAGCCGGGCGCACGCCTCCGTCCACCACGCATCGTAACGCGGGTTTTCCATTTCCAAAGGGAAATCGGCGGCGGCAAGGTGCATTTTGGCCAACATCGCACCGGTATGAAAACACTGCTCAGCCGTCGGCAGCGCGGTATCCGAACCTTTCAGGCAGGCAACCAGGCAGGCGGGCTTGCCCGCCAAAACGGAATCAAGCCGGCCGTCTTTGCGCGCAACCGGCGCGGCAACCGCCACGCCCTTCATACTCAAATGCCGGTTAAGCTCCAGAAAAAACGGCAACTCTTCCTGTTTCAACACTTCAAACACGGTCAGCACATAACGTCCCGAAGTCGTCGTCAGAAAATAATTGCTGTTGGTAATCCCCTGCGCGATGCCCTGCAGGGAAACAAATTCCCCCAAATCGTAACCGCTCAGGAAGCCGCGCATTTCATCATCGGAAACACTGGTATAGACAGACATATCAACTCACTTGCTCAAAAACGGGCAAACCCGCCGTCAGAACGCCGGACGGCAGGCAAACATATAATTCACATCGGTCGAATCGCACAGGGCATAAGTTTGCGACAAAACATGGTAAGTCATACCCTTCGTATCCGCCACATCCAAGCCCGCCTGACGGCACATCCGCGCCAGCTCGGCAGGCGCGATGAATTTTTTCCAGTCGTGCGTGCCTTTGGGGACAAACTTCAACAGATATTCCGCCGCCACAATCAGATGCAGGTACGATTTCGGGTTTTTATTGATGGTAGAAAAAAACACCATGCCGTCCGGTTTGACCAGCTTGGCACAAGCACGCACGATGGCGGCGGGATCGGGAACGTGTTCCATCATTTCCATGCACGTTACCACATCGAACGAGTGCGGTTCCGCCTCGGCAAGGTCTTCCACGCGGATACATTCGTATTCGATATCGGCGACATTGTTCAAAGCCGCGTGCAGGCGGGCGGTTTCCAGCGACTGCTCCGCCATGTCGATGCCCTTGACAAACGCCGCGCCGCGCCGCGCCATGCTTTCCGCAAGGATGCCGCCGCCGCAGCCCACATCCAAAACCCGTTTGCCGCACAAATCCGCGTGTCCGTCGATATAATCGAGCCGGAGCGGATTGATGTCGTGCAAGGTTTTGAACTCGCCCGACTTGTCCCACCATTTGTCGGCAATCCGGCTGAACTTGGCGATTTCCTCTGCGTCCACATTATATTTTCTGTCAGACATCCTGCCTCCCATCATTCAAAAACACGGCGGCGTCCGCCGTTGCCCAAAAGGGAAAAGATTATACTATGGAACGTCATGCCGTCTGAACAGACTTTCAGACGGCATGACCGCAAACACCTTACAGCCCCCCGCACTTTACGGCATAATGGCGGCCACGCTTTTCGTCAGAAAGATAAAATATGTCAACCAAAACCCCTTCCCTGTTCGGTGGCGCGATGATTATCGCCGGTACGGTTATCGGCGCAGGCATGCTTGCCAACCCGACCGCCACATCCGGCGTATGGTTTACCGGCTCGCTGGCCGTGTTGCTGTATACCTGGTTTTCCATGCTCTCCAGCGGCCTGATGATTTTGGAAGTCAACACCCACTATCCCCACGGCGCAAGTTTCGACACCATGGTCAAAGACCTGCTCGGACGGAGCTGGAACATCATCAACGGCATCGCCGTCGCCTTCGTTTTATACCTGCTCACTTACGCTTATATCTTCGTCGGCGGCGACCTGACCGCCAAAGGCTTAGGCAGCGCGGCAGGCGGCGACGTTTCGCTCACCGTCGGACAACTCGTCTTCTTCGGCATCCTCGCCTTTTGCGTGTGGGCATCCGCACGCTTGGTCGACCGATTCACCAGCGTCCTCATCGGCGGCATGGTATTAACCTTTATTTGGGCAACCGGCGGCCTGATTGCCGATGCCAAAATGCCCGTCCTGTTCGACACCCAAGCCCCCGTCGGCACCAACTACTGGATTTACGCCGCCACCGCCCTGCCCGTCTGCCTCGCTTCCTTCGGCTTCCACGGCAACGTCTCCAGCCTGCTCAAATACTTTAAAGGCGACGCGCCCAAAGTGGCGAAGTCCATCTGGACGGGTACACTGGTCGCGCTGGTGATTTACGTCCTCTGGCAAATTGCCATCCAAGGCAACCTGCCGCGCAACGAGTTCGCCCCCGTCATCACCGCCGAAGGGCAAGTCTCCGTCCTGATTGAAACCCTGTCCAAATTCGCCCAAACCGGCAATATGGATAAAATATTGTCCCTATTTTCCTACATGGCAATCGCCACCTCGTTTTTAGGTGTAACGCTCGGACTCTTCGACTACATCGCCGACATCTTCAAATGGAACGACAGCGTGTCCGGCCGCACCAAAACCGCCGCGCTGACCTTCCTGCCGCCTCTCATTTCCTGCCTGCTCTTCCCCACCGGCTTCGTTACCGCCATCGGCTACGTCGGCCTGGCGGCAACCGTCTGGACAGGCATCATCCCCGCCATGCTGCTCTACCGTTCGCGCAAAAAATTCGGCGCAGGCAAAACCTATAAAGTTTACGGCGGCTTGTGGCTGATGGTTTGGGTCTTCCTTTTCGGCATCGTCAACATCGCCGCACAGGTATTGAGCCAAATGGAACTCGTCCCCGTATTTAAAGGATAAAGGCAAAATGCCGTCTGAAGCCCGCCGGCGGTTTCAGACGGCATTGCCTCGTTATCGCGCGCCACAGGCGCATCACTGCCGATATTTCAGTATAATGCCACCCCCGACCTGCCACAATCCAAAGGAAACGCGATGAAACTCATCATTCTCGACCGCGACGGCGTCATCAATCAAGACCGCGACGACTTCGTCAAATCCGTTGACGAGTGGATACCTGTCGAAGGCAGCATGGATGCGGTGGCATTTCTGACGCAGGCAGGCTGCACCGTCGCCGTTGCCACCAACCAATCCGGCATAGGGCGAAAATATTTTACTGTTCAAGACCTTACCGAAATGCATGCCAAAATGCACCGCCTCGTCCGTCAGGCAGGCGGCGAAATCAACGGCATCTGGTTCTGCCCCCACACCAACGCCGACAACTGCAACTGCCGCAAGCCCAAACCGGGTATGATTGAAGACATCATCGGACGCTTCAACGCCCAAGCCTCGGAAACCTGGCTGGTCGGCGACAGCCTGCGCGATTTGCAGGCAATCGATGCCGTCGGCGGAAAACCCGCGCTGGTTCTGACCGGAAAAGGCAAAAAAACACTGTCCCAACACGGACACGAATTGCCCGAACACACACAGGTTTTCGATACCCTGCTCGATTTCTCACAATACATCATGCAGGGAAACGCCGCACCGCAAGCCGACTGAACATACCGCATTCCGACAAGGCAAAACCATGCTCATCATCCGCAACCTGATTTACTGGCTGATACTCTGTTCCAGCCTGATTTTCCTCTTTCCCTTTATGCTGCTCGCCTCGCCTTTCCGGGACGGGGCGCACAAGATGGCGCGGGTCTGGGTCGGCATCCTCAACTGGTCGCTCAAACACATCGTCGGGCTCAAATACCGTATCATCGGCGCGGAACACATTCCGGACCGCCCCGCCGTCATCTGCGCCAAACACCAAAGCGGCTGGGAAACACTCGCCCTTCAAGACATTTTTCCGCCGCAGGTTTACGTTGCCAAACGCGAGTTGTTCAAAATCCCCTTTTTCGGTTGGGGTTTGAAGCTGGTCAAAACCATAGGCATAGACCGCAACAACCGCCGCGAAGCCAACGAGCAGCTCATAAAACAGGGTTTGGCGCGTAAAAACGAAGGCTATTGGATTACCATTTTCCCTGAAGGCACGCGCCTTGCGCCCGGAAAACGCGGCAAATACAAGCTCGGCGGCGCGCGCATGGCGAAAATGTTTGAGATGGACATCGTCCCCGTCGCCCTCAACAGCGGCGAATTTTGGCCGAAAAATTCCTTTCTGAAATATCCGGGGGAAATCACCGTCGTCATCTGTCCGACCATCCCGCACGCAAGCGGCAGCGAAGCCGAATTGATGGAAAAATGCGAACACCTCATCGAAACGCAGCAGCCGCTCATTTCCGGCGCAGGCCCGTTTGCCGCCAAAATGCCGTCTGAAACCGTATGACCTCCCTGATCCACACTCTTTCAGACGGCATGGAACTGACCATAGAAATCAAACGCCGTGCCAAGAAAAACCTGATTATCCGCCCTATCGGCACACATACCGTCGGCATCAGTGTCCCACCGCACCTGTCCGCCACCACCCTCAACCGCTGGCTGCGCGACAACGAAGCCGTCCTGCGCCGCACCCTTGCCAAAACGCCGCCGCAAACTGCCGAAAACCGGCTGCCCGAATCCATCCTTTTCCACGGCAGGCGGCTTGCCCTTACCACCCATCAGGACACGCAAATCCTGCTGATGCCGTCTGAAATCCGTGTTCCCGAAGGCGCGCACGACAAACAGGCAGCACTGTTAGCAACCTTTCTGAAACGGCAGGCCCAAAGCTACCTGCTTCCCCGCCTCGAACACCACGCCCGCGCCACGCAACTGTTCCCCGCCTCCTCCTCGCTGACCTCTGCCAAAACCTTCTGGGGCGTGTGCCGCAAAACCACAGGCATACGCCTCAACTGGCGGCTGGTAGGCGCACCGGAATACGTTGCCGACTACGTCTGCATACACGAACTCTGCCACCTCGCCCACCCCGACCACAGCCGCGCGTTCTGGGCGCTGACCCGCCGCTTCGCACCCTACACGCCCGAAGCGAAACAGTGGCTCAAAATCCACGGCAGGGAACTTTTCGCCTTGGGCTGACGCTGCCGGGCCGGCCCGCCGCTTTCAGACGGCATCCGTGCCGTCCGCCGCGTTTCATTTCACACCGCCCTTCCGAAACCCGCCCGATCCGACGTGCGGTATGAAACGCTTAAGCTGGCGCGAAGTCTTTTACTGATTTGCCCGCGAAAATGCCGTCTGAAAGGTTTTCGGACGGCATTTTTTTGCGTTTTCCGGGATGGCGGCGGATTCGTAAAAGGCGGGCAGGGTGGATTGTAGGATGGGTTGAGGCCTGCCGAATCCGCCGCATCCGCCAAATCTACCGCCGTCATTCCCATGAAAGTGGGAATCCAGGATTCAGGGCCGGAGAAACCTTTTTTCCCGATAAGTTTCCGTGCCGACCAGTCTGGATTCCCGCCTGCGCGGGAATGACGGTTCGGGTATTTCTGACGATTCATCGAGCCGTAGCAACTGTATTTTTCACCCTGTCGGGCGAAAATACCAAAACTCAAATCAAGCCGTCCGGATACCGTTTTCGGCGGTATCGTTTTCGGCAAAATAATCACGCATCCGGGCATTCAATATCGTCAGCAATTTACGCATACATGCCGTAACGGCAACCTTATACGGCTTACCCTTGGACAGCAGGCGTTGGTAGAAATCCCGAATAAGCGGTTCAAAACGTGTCGCTACCACGGTAGCCATATACAGTGCCTTACGCATTTATCCTGTGCCTGCCGATATGCCGTCATTCCCGCGCAGGCGGGAATCTAGTTTTGTCGGTGCGGAAACTTATCGGATAAAACGGTTTCTCCAACCCCGAGTCCTAGATTCCCACTTTCGTGGGAATGACGGGATGTGTTTTTTTGTGTGGATTTGAACCGTTGAGGGTGGCGCGGGATGGGTGGAATGACGACATATAAGTTTCCGTGCGGACGGGTCTGGATTCCCGCCTGCGCGGGAATGACGGCGGAAAGATTCTATTTTTCCCGATAATCGCCCACAATCTCAAATTCCTTCATTCTCTCAAAAACAAAATCAAACCCTAAATCCCATCATCCCCATCTATGTGAATATATAGTGGATTAACAAAAATCAGGACAAGGCGACGAAGCCGCAGACAGTACAGATAGTACGGAACCGATTCACTTGGTGCTTCAGCACCTTAGAGAATCGTTCTCTTTGAGCAAGGCGAGGTAACGCCATACTGGTTTAAATTTAATCCACTATAAAAATTTTAAAAATTACTTTAATTATCGGTTGTTTAATCATTTTCACAAGCGAAAGAATGCCGTCTGAAGCCCTTTTTCCGGTTTTCAGACGGCATTTTTTGCTTGACGTTTAACTGTAAATCTTCGCGCCTTTTTTGACGAACTCAATCGCTTTTTCTTCCATGCCTTGCTGTTGGGCTTTTTGCTTGTCGGCGTAGTCGCGCACTTCCTGCGTGATTTTCATCGAGCAGAATTTGGGGCCGCACATCGAGCAGAAGTGGGCGATTTTCGCGCCTTCGGCGGGCAGGGTTTCGTCGTGGAAGCTTTCGGCGCGTTCGGGGTCGAGGCTTAAGCGGAATTGGTCGCGCCAGCGGAACTCGAAACGCGCCTTGCTCAGGGCGTTGTCGCGCAACTGTGCGCCCGGCCAGCCTTTGGCGAGGTCGGCGGCGTGGGCGGCGAGTTTGTAGGTAATAATGCCGGTGCGCACGTCTTCTTTGTCGGGCAGCCCCAAATGTTCTTTGGGGGTAACGTAACAGAGCATCGCCGTGCCGTACCAGCCGATATTGGCAGCGCCTATGCCCGAGGTGATGTGGTCGTAGCCGGGGGCGATGTCGGTAACGAGCGGGCCGAGGGTGTAGAAAGGCGCTTCAAAGCAGTGTTGCAGCTCTTCGGTCATGTTTTCTTTGACGCGTTGCAACGGTACATGGCCCGGGCCTTCGATCATCACCTGTACGTCGTGTTCCCACGCTTTGGCGGTCAATTCACCCAAGGTGTGCAGTTCGGCGAATTGGGATTCGTCGTTGGCATCGGCAATGCAGCCGGGACGCAAACCGTCGCCTAGGCTGAACGATACGTCATACGCCTTCATAATTTCGCAGATTTCGTCAAAATGCGTGTAAAGGAAGTTTTCTTTGTGGTGGGCGAGACACCATTTCGCCATAATCGAACCGCCGCGCGAGACGATGCCGGTCAGGCGGTCGGCGGTCATCGGTACATAACGCAGTAATACGCCTGCGTGCAGGGTGAAATAGTCCACGCCTTGTTCTGCCTGCTCGATTAAGGTGTCGCGCACCAAATCCCAAGTCAGGTCTTCGGCGATGCCGCCGGTTTTTTCCAACGCTTGGTAAATCGGCACAGTGCCGATGGGGACGGGCGCGTTGCGGATAATCCATTCGCGCGTTTCGTGGATGTGCGCGCCTGTGGATAAGTCCATAATTGTGTCCGCGCCCCAACGCAGCGACCACACCATTTTTTCGACTTCTTCTGTCAGACTGGAGGTAACGGCGGAGTTGCCCAAGTTGCCGTTGATTTTGACGCGGAAGTTGCGGCCGATAATCATCGGTTCGAGTTCGGGATGGTTGATGTTGGCAGGGATAATCGCGCGTCCGGCGGCGATTTCTTGGCGCACGAATTCGGGCGTGATTTGGTCGGGATGGGTTGGGATATTCGCGCCGAAACTTTGCCCTGCGTGCTGTTTCAAGAGCTTGGCGTATTCAGGCCGTCTGAAAAGCTCGTCCAGTTTCATGCGTTCGCGTATGGCGACAAACTCCATTTCCGGCGTGATGATGCCTTGGCGGGCGTAGTGGAGCTGGGTTACATTGCGGCCTGCTTTGGCGCGGCGCGGACGGGTGATTTGGTTGAAACGCAGATGGGCGGTTTTCGGATCGTGTGCGCGTTCGGTGCCGTATTCGCTCGACAGGGTAGGCAGGATTTCGGTATCGCCGCGTTCATCCAGCCATGCGGTGCGGACGTGCGGCAGCCCTTGTTTCAGGTCGATGTGCGCCGCCGGGTCGCCGTATGCGCCGCTGGTGTCGTACACCGGAATAGGCGGATTGGCCTCCGTACCTTGCGCCGTGTAGGTGTCGTCCTGACGGATTTCGCGCAAAGGCACGCGGATGTCGGCGCGGCTGCCTTGCAGATACACGCGCTCCGAGTTCGGATATTTAAAGCGGATGCCGATGTCTTCGCTCAAGTCGGCAAGCTCGCGCGCTTCGTTGCCGGAAGTTTTGGCAGTTTTTTTTGGCGTAGTCATAAAAAATGCTCCTGTTTTCTCGTTTAGAATAAAGAAACAGGAGCGTTTTGCGTTTTCAGACGGCATTTGAAAACCAATGCCGTCTGAAAGACAGAATCCGTGAAAACTCCCCACGCAGGTATTATCCCGATCGGGTGTAAAGGGTATTTCTCAGCCGCCTGAACATCAGGCAGCACCCCTGTTTCGATGTTAACCAAAATTAAATCACGAACATGAACTTTTGTAAAGAAAATAATATTTCAAATCAGACATAAACCGCCGGACGGCAAAATTTTATAATTTTTCGCGGAAGTAATGTTTGACAACATAAAAAATCTACCGTATAGTTCCATCTTCTGACGCGGGATGGAGCAGCATGGTAGCTCGTCGGGCTCATAACCCGAAGGTCGTAGGTTCGAATCCTGCTCCCGCAACCAAATATTAAACCCCTTGGTTCAATGCCGAGGGGTTTTGTTTTGCCTGTCTCCTGCCGCCTCCGTTTTTTGCCGGATTTTCCTTCCTGCCGCAATATCGGAACGGCAGCCCGCCGTCTGTTTGCGGTTGCAAATTCAGGCGGTTTGGCTACAATCTTCCGCATTGTCTTCAAGAAAGCCGACTATGCCGACCGTCCGTTTTACCGAATCCGTCAGCAAACACGACCTTGATGCCCTGTTCGAGTGGGCAAAAGCAAGTTACGGTGCAGAAAGTTGCTGGAAAACACTGTATCTGAACGGCCTGCCTTTGGGCAACCTGTCGCCGGAATGGGCGGAACGCGTCAAAAAAGACTGGGAGGCAGGCTGCTCGGAGTCTTCAGACGGCATTTTTCTGAATGCGGACGGCTGGACGGATATGGGCGGACGCTTGCAGCACCTCGCCCGCACATGGAACAAGGCGGGGCTGCTTCACGGATGGCGCAACGAGTGTTTCGACCTGACCGACGGCGGCGGCAACCCCTTGTTCACGCTCGAACGCGCCGCTTTCCGTCCGTTCGGACTACTCAGCCGCGCCGTCCATCTCAACGGTCTGACCGAATCGGACGGCCGATGGCATTTCTGGATAGGCAGGCGCAGTCCGCACAAAGCAGTCGATCCCGACAAACTCGACAATACTGCCGCCGGCGGTGTTTCCAGCGGTGAATTGCCGTCTGAAACCGTGTGTCGCGAAAGCAGCGAAGAAGCCGGTTTGGATAAAACGCTGTTCCCGTTTATCCGTCCGGTATCTCGGCTGCACAGCCTGCGCCCCGTCAGCCGAGGTGTGCACAATGAAATCCTGTATGTATTCGATGCCATCCTGCCCGAAACCTTCCTGCCTGAAAATCAGGACGGCGAGGTGGCGGGTTTTGAGAAAATGGACATCGGCAGCCTGGTTGCCGCCATGTTGTCGGAAAACATGATGCACGACGCGCAACTGGTTACGCTGGACGCGTTTTGCCGTTACGGTCTGATTGATGCCGCCCATCCGCTGTCCGAGTGGCTGGACGGCATACGTTTATAGGATACGCCATGCTTGAACTGAACGGACTCTGCAAACGCTTCGGCAATAAAACCGTCGCCGCCGACATCTGCCTGACTGTCGGCCGCAGCAAAATACTTGCCGTACTGGGGCGGTCGGGCTGCGGCAAATCCACCCTGCTGAATATGATTGCGGGGATTGTCCGTCCGGACGGCGGCGAAATTCGGCTGAACGGGGAAAACATTACCCGTATGCCGCCCGAAAAACGCCGTATCTCGCTAATGTTTCAAGATTACGCGCTGTTTCCCCATATGAGTGCGCTGGAAAATGCGGCATTCGGTTTGAAAATGCAAAAAATGCCGAAAGCCGACGCCGAACGCCTTGCCATGGCGGCACTTGCCGAAGTCGGGCTGGAAAACGAGGCGCACCGCAAGCCTGAAAAACTTTCCGGAGGCGAGAAGCAACGGTTGGCACTGGCGCGCGCTTTGGTTGTCCGCCCTTCCCTGCTGTTGCTGGACGAATCGTTTTCCAGTTTGGACACGCATTTGCGCGACCGGCTGCGCCGCATGACTGCCGAACGTATCCGAAACGGCGGCATCCCTGCCGTTTTGGTGACTCATTCGCCCGAAGAAGCCTGTACGACGGCAGACGAAATCGCCGTGATGCATGAAGGGAGAATTCTACAATACGGCACGCCCGAAACATTGGTCAAAACACCGTCCTGCGTGCAGGTCGCCCGACTGATGGGGCTGCCCAATACCGACGATGACCGCCATATTCCGCAACATGCGGTGCGTTTCGACCAAAACGGCATGGAGTGCCGCGTATTATCCCGTACCTGTTTGCCCGAATCGTTCAGCCTATCCGTCCTCCATCCGAAACACGGCATCCTGTGGCTGAACCTCGATATGCCGCACGCCGGTGAAATATCGGGAAACGATACGGTACGCATCCATATCGAAGACAAGGAAATCGTCCGTTTCCGTTGATGCTTCCTTAAAAACAAAATGCCGTCTGAAAAACCTTTCAGACGGCATTTTTTTACCAAAGCAGCTATATTTTTTCTAAGGGCGTTATTTGACTGCAATCTTTTTCTATTGTCAACAATATTTATTTCCGCACTTTGGCTTCGGCTTCCTCCCCTGCCGGCGCGCTGTTCATCTGTTTGATCAGCTTTTCCGCCTTTTCCTCGTCCTCGCAGCGGACGATTTTGGCAATATCGTTTTCGAGCTGTGCGATATTGCTGTTCAGGATGATGTTTTTGACGGGCAGGATGTTGTTGGGATTCATCGAAAAACGGCGCAGCCCCATACCCAATAAAACGCGGGTAAACGCCGTGTCGCCCGCCATTTCGCCGCACACGGACACGTCTTTTTCCATACGGTTGGCGGTACGGATGACGTGTTGCAGCATTTTCAACACGGAAGGATGTCCGGGCTGGTAGAGGTGGCTGACGCTGTCGTCGCTGCGGTCGACGGACAAGATATATTGAATCAGGTCGTTGGTACCGATGGAAATAAAATCGACCAGTTTTAAAATGCTGCCGACGGTCAACGCGGCCGAGGGGATTTCAATCATGCAGCCGACACCGACATCGCCGAAGGCTTCACCGCGCTCGGTAAGCTGCCGCTGGGCAGTATCCAAATGAATCAGGCATTGGCGCACTTCGGACAAGGAGGTAATCATCGGCCACATCATGCGCACGGGACCATGTACCGCCGCACGGAGGATGGCGCGCATCTGGGTGCGGAACATGACCGGTTCGGCAAGGCACAGGCGGATGCCGGTCATGCCCAGTGCGGGGTTGAGGCTGCCGTTGGGGGTGGCGTTTTGACCGAACCAGCGGGGGTTTTTATCCACGCCTAAATCAACGATTCGGATGGTCACGCTTTTGCCTTTCATTTTTTTGACAATCGCGCTGTAAACTTCATACTGTTCGTCTTCAGACGGCATCGTATCGCGGTTCAGGTAAAGAAACTCGCTCCTGAACAACCCGATGCCGTCTGCGCCAAGATTGTGCAGCAATTTGACATCTTCGGCTGATTCTATATTGCCCAAAAGCTCGATACAGACCCCGTCGGCGGTAGCAGCGGCGGTCTTTTTGAGCTTGTTCAACTCGCGTTTGTGGCTGCGGTATTCGCGGGCACGGCGGCGGTATTCGTTCAACACCGACTCATCCGGCGAAATAATCAATACGCCGTTGATACCGTCCACGATGACTGTTTCGCCTTCGGTAATCAGTTTGCGCGCGTTGTGCAGCCCGATGACGGAGGGAATATCCAAACTCCTGCCCAAAATCGCCGTATGACTGGTCGGACCGCCGACATCGGTTACAAAAGCGGCAATCCGCTGCTCCTTGAATAAAACCGTATCGGCAGGCGAAAGGTCGTGCGCAATCAGCACGGTTTCGTCAAACAGGTTGTCGGCAACATTTAAATCGTTGCCCTGCCCAACCAGGTTGTTGTGGATGCGCTGGACGACTTGCAGCATATCCTGCTTGCGTTCGCGCAAATAGGCATCGCCTATGCCGTCAAACTGGGCGGCAAGTTTGTCGCTCTGCTGCTTCAATGCCCATTCGGCGTTGATTTTTTGTTCTTTTAAAATATCGACGGGTTCGCGCGACAAGGTTACATCGGTCAGCAGCATCAGGTGCAGCGAAATAAACGCGCCCAATTCGGTCGGGGCGTTTTCGGGAATCGCGCTGCGCAGCTGTTCCAACTCTTTGCGCGTGGCTTTGATGGCGGCATCGAAACGGGCGGCTTCGGTGTCGATGAGCTCGTCTGAAACGTCGTATTGCGGCACTTCAGCCGTGCCGCGCGTAATCAGGTGGGCTTGTCCGATGGCGATGCCTTTGCCCGCGGCGACACCGTGCAGCACGATACTCATTATTCGCCCTCGCCGAAGTAGTCGTTGATTAAGTCGGTCAATGCCTTCATGGCGGCGGCTTCGTCCAAGCCGTCGGTTTCCAGCTCGATGACGGTGCCTTTGGCGGCGGCGAGCATCATTAAGCCCATGATGCTTTTGCCGTTGACGCGGCTGCCGTTTTTCGTAACCCAGACTTCGCTTTGAAACTGAGACGCGGTTTGGGTGAATTTGCTGGACGCGCGGGCGTGAAGTCCGAGTTTGTTGATGATTTCGATGGATTGTTTGAGCATTTCGATTCCCGTTTTATGTATATCGGCAGCAGACGCCGTTTAAAATGTTTTCTTGTCCTACCGCTCCTTCAGGCGGCATCATGGTTTTTCCGGCACACCAAATCGTCCGGTGCGGACATGATGGCGAAAATGCCTTTTACCGCCGCTTCCCTGACACTCTCGGTGAAGGCGGCAAGGTCTTCCGCCGTCGGCGAATATTGGACGGCCTTAATCATCATCGGCGCGTTCAGCCCGGTCAGAATGGCCGATTTGTTTTCACGTACAAGGCGGCGGGCTGCATTGCAGGGGGTCGCACCGAAAATATCGGTCATAATCAGCACGCCGTCGTTGTCGGGAAATTCCTGAAGCGCGGCAATGGCGTTATTGATGATGTCGTCTTGGCCTTCCGTCGGCTGCACGCCGAGTATGCGGACGTTTTCAGGCAGCCCGCTTGGGAAAAAATGATGTGCCAGCTTGCGGTAGGCTTCGCCTATGGTTTCGTGTGTAACGATTAAAAGCCCTATCATGGTATATATGCGTCCTGTTTATAATTCTTCTGCCAACCTGCCGTATAAACGTTATGCCGTCTGAAAAACATTCAGACGGCATGCCTGCCTATTTGCCGTTCAGTGCGTAAATCTCGCCCAGATTGCGCCAGCAGCCTGCCGCATCCATGCCGTAACCGAAAACATAACGGTTCGGCACATCCAGTCCGACATAATCGGCTCGGATAGGCTTGGGTTTGTCAATCAGCTTGTTGGCGAACACCGCCGAACGGCAGCTTGCCGCACCCATTTCCAAAAGTTTGGCTTGAATGGCGGACATCGTATGCCCTTCGTCTAGAATATCGTCCAACACAACCACATGCCTGCCTCGGATTTGTTCCGCATCGGGCATACGTTCCCAGTTGAACACGCCGCCCTCCAGCTTATCGCCGTAACGGGAAACATGAACATAATCAAAATCTAAGGGAAAGCGCAACAGCGGCAACAACTGGCCCGTAAACACCACCGCCCCACCCATCACGGGCAGCAGCAACGGATATCTGCCGCCCAAATCGCGCGTAATCTCATCCGCTACTTTTTGCAGTGCGGCGCGGCATTGCCCTTGGTCGAACAAAAGATCGGCGTTTTCAAGCATCGCCTGTGTTTCAAGGCGTTTGGTTTCTAAATCGGTCATATGTCGGAATCAGTCGGTAAAAGGAAAATTATAAACCAAAGTATCGGATGCCGTCCGAACCGTCCTGCTCAGCGGTCGGTACGCACGCGCACGAAGGTGGCGAATTTCGGCGTACCTTTCTGCGTAAAGCCACGGTAACGGTAGGTAATCAGCGTACCGATTTTAGGTGGGTTGTCGCGGTCTTTGTCTTTGAAGCCGCTGCCAATGCGGAATTCGCCGTGTCGGTTTTTACAGCCGACCGCACCCAGCCGTCCGGCATTGCGCCCTTTGCCTTCATAGTGCCGCGTTACCGTGCATTCGTCGTCGTATTGACTTTTCAGCTTCAATAATTGGCTGCTCCTGCCGCCGCTATAACGGGATTCGGGCTGGCGCAGCATCACGCCTTCGCCTCCCTGCGCTTCGATTTGTTTTAAAAAGTCCATCGCGTGCTGCCGGTCGCGCACTTTGATTTGCGGGATGATGGTAATCGGCGCGTTCGGATGCGTTTTCAGCCATTGCGTTGCGACTGCCAAACGTTGGTAGAGGTTGCCCTGCGCCTTGGGTACATCGAAAACGTGCAGGCGGATACCGCGCCAATCGCCGGAAGACGAACGCACGGCGGCGGAAATCTGCTCAAACTGACCGCGTCCGCTATACAATTCGCCGTCCAAAGGATAAGGCGGAAACTGCGCGGTAAAACCTTTGGGCGGAGCAAACGCATAACCCTGACGGCTCATCAGGTGCTTTCCGTCCCAATAGGCGCGCACACCGTCGAGTTTCTCGCTCATCGCCCAGCCTGCAATCTCTTGGTCTTTGTATTCCTGCGCCAGCATCAAATCCGCCGCGCCTGCCGATGCAGGGATGAAAACCGCCGTAAAAATCGGTATGATGCCCTTGATTATCTTCTTAATCATCTGATTCCCCAAATATCAAAACAGGCGGCAAACCGCCATAAAATAAACGGTAAACCCGATACCGTCTGAAAAACCGTTTAGGAACACGCCGATGACCCTACGTTACGAAATCCTCTCCGTTACCCCCTTCCGCCAAAACTGCACCCTGATTTGGGACGACGAAAGCGGCGAAGCCGTCCTGACCGATGTCGGCGGCGACGTGCCGTTCCTGCTGCAAGAGTTGGCAAACCGCAAACTCACGCTCACGGCAATCTGGCTGACGCACGGCCATCTCGATCATGCAGGCGGCGTGGTCGAAATGTTGAAAACGCGTAACGTTCCCGTCCTCGGACCGCACCGCGAAGATGAATTCCTGCTCCAATCGCTGCCGCAAACTACCGCGCAATACGGATTCCCCGTCTCGCCAGCTTTTGCGCCGACCCGTTGGCTCGAAGAAGGCGAAACGCTCACGGTCGGACGCTATGCCTTTCAAGTGCTGCATATTCCGGGCCATACGCCGGGACATGTCGTCTTTTATTGTGCCGAAGCGGAATTGCTGATTGCGGGCGACGTGCTGTTTTACGAAACTATAGGCAGGACCGATTTTCCGCGCGGCAACCACGCCGACTTAATCAATAATATCCGCAACAAATTATTCGCCCTCCCCGAAACCGTGCAAGTTGTCGCCGGACACGGGCGTATGACTTCCATCGGACACGAAAAGCGGCACAATCCGTTTTTCTAACCGCCTTCCCTACGGTCCTCAGACGGCATCATCTGCACTGATGCCGTCTGAAACACATCCGCCTTTCCTATTCGGCTTCGTCAGCCGCTTCCTGTTCCGAAGGTTTGCCCAAAGCAAATGCCGTCTGTTCGTTGGCACGTTCGGTCAAATCGCGTGCAAGCTGTTTGCCTGCCTTCACGCCCAACAGACGCAGTTTCTCGGCGCGGCCGACCAGATTCCCGCGCCCCTCGGCAAGTTGCTTGAATGCCGTCTGAAAGCTGTTTTGCGCCTGATCGATGCCTTTGCCGACGCTTTCGAGCGTCTGTACGAAGCCGACAAACTTGTCGTACAGCTTGCCGCCTTCGTCCGCAATCGCCAGTGCGTTCTGATTTTGCTGTTCGTTGCGCCAAATATTCGCCACCGTCCGCAAAGTCGCCAGCAGCGTACTGGGGCCGACCAGCATAATCCGTTTGTCGAAACACTCTTGGAACAAGCCCGCGTCATTCTGCAACGCCAACAGGTAGGCCGGTTCGACAGGGATAAACATAAAGACGAAATCCAATGTGTTCACACCTTCCAAATCAGTGTAATCCTTCAGCGACAAGCCTTTCATATGCGCGCGTATGCTGGCAACGTGTGCCGCCAGTTCGCGTGCCGCCGCATCCGCATCCGCCGCCTGCGTGTAGCGCACATAAGCCGTCAGCGAGACCTTGGAATCAATCACAATCTGTTTGTTGTCCGGCAGGTTGACCAAGACATCCGGCTGCAAACGGCGCGTGCTGCCGTCTTCCTCCTTACGGACAGATGCTGCCTGAACCGTATATTCCCGTCCCTTCTGGAGGCCAGAATTTTCCAAAACCGTTTCCAGAATCATCTCGCCCCAATTGCCCTGAACCTTATTCTGCGTACCGGTCAGCGCGTTGGTCAGGGCCTTTGCCTCGCTGTGCAGCTGCACATTCAATCCTTGAAGCCGTTTCAATTCGTTTTCCAACGTCAGCCGCTCGCGCGATTCTTTATCATAGGTTTGCTTGACCAACTCGCCGAAACCGTGGATGCGTTCGTTTAGCGGGTTCAAAACCTGATGGAGCTGCTCTCGGTTCTGCTCGGTAAAACGGCGGCTTTTTTCTTCCAAAATCGTGTTGGCAAGATTTTGAAACTGATCGCTCAAGCTCTTGCGCGCCTCGCCCAGTAAGGACAGCTTCTCTTCAGAAGCAAGGCGTTCCTGTTCGATTTGCGTTGCCAAACGTTCGTTTTCAACCGCCAAACCCTGTGCCTTTTCCTGCAACTCGGTATGCAACTGCCTCAACCGCTCCGCTTCTGCCTCTTTTTCCTGCAAATGGGCAATCTGTTTTTCGGCTGCGGCAAAACGGTTGCCGACATCGGAAAGGTCGTT